>CAXNJF010000243.1:0-3947 GCA_964202585.1 Trichlorobacter sp.
ACCGGCATCCCCAGCGCCTTTTCCAGATGCAGCCGCAACGGCTGGTACATCTCCAGAATGATCCGGGCACTGGTGTGGGGCGCCACTCCCACAACCAAAGCATCCCTGGCAAAAACAGGGGGCACGTTCAGCAGCAACACCCCGACAACCAAAAGACTGACAAGCATTTTTTTCATCTGGTTCACCCCTTTAAAAAGTAGAACTGATTATCAGCCTGTTATCCCCGGCTGTCATTATGAATATGAGTCAACCAGGCCATCTGAAGCCATGCCGGTCTGGAGGAACCGTTCTCGTCTCAGCCTGGACTCCTCGTCAAACTTCTGCACCGCTTCACGTACCGTGCTTCTGAGCTGTTCGTTGTCCCAGGGCTTGAGCAGCAGGTGAAAGACACCAACATCAAGGATAGCCTCCTGGAACAGTTCCGTACTCCCCTGCCCGGTCAGCATGATCCGGACGGTCTCCGGAAACTGCTTCTTTACCTCCTTCAGGAAGTCAATCCCCTGCGTGCGTAACATTTTCTGATCCGAAATCACTACCTTGCAGATCCGTGATCGCAAGACATCAAGTGCCTCCGTCGCACCAAGCGCTGTCACCATCGTGTACGGCTCATTTCTCAGTGCCCTCAGCAGTGACTGCAGGACAGAACTTTCATCATCAACAATCAAAATGGTCGTTTCCATAACCTGCCTCCGTGCTGACAGAATTCATCTTCTCCGGCTACTGTCAGCATGAGCCGGAAAACGTAATGAAGCAATTCAGAAAATGACTGTCAGCCAGAGGACTGACCACAGGTAAACTCTTGTAGGAACGAGACTACATACCGGAGACTGGTGAGATCAGGTCATCGCTCTTGTGTGTCGTTGCATACAACCTCATTCCTCATCATGCATAGCCTCTTCCAGCATCAGTGACTGCTCAAGTTGGTCTGCCGTAACGGACAGATCGCTCAGTTCAAGCTGACGAATGCCGCCTTTGCGACTGTTGCTGATCAGAGAAGCCGGTCCCTGAATCTCTTCCCTGGTCAGATAAAAAGTCTGGCCCAGTGTCAGCCGGACATTTTCGTACACAACCCGGTGGACATTGATCTTCGGATTGGTGGCAGAATACTGGCAACTGCGCACCGTCTGCATCTGTTCGGTCAGCTTGTTCCGTTCGGCCACAAAGGCAACCAGATTCCGCTGTTCAACCGGGGTTGTGGTAAAGCGTTCATTCAGATCAATCAGCCAGCTGTTCAGCAGCTCGATCTCGTCAAAATCATAAAAATTCATCCCGGCCATAACCGTTGTAGGCATTGACGTTTTGGTACCCAGCGCACCGGTTTCAATACCAGACAGCACAATGCAGCTGCCGCCGCCAAAGGTCCCCTTCACAATCCGCAGCCGCCCCAGACAGCGGACCTGACAGCTGCGCATTTCGACCTGTGCGGTGATATTCCCTTCACAGACGATAGTTGTGTCGTTACAGAAGTTAACCGTCAGATTACCACCACAGCGGATTATTCCGGTTCCCTGGCCGTTCATACCGCACAGTTCCATATCTCCGTCAGATTCCAGTTCAGCACTGCCTGCTATACCGTGGAGTTTGATCCCTCTGGTCGCCTTGACACTGAAACCATCCAGCACATCGCCGGTTATCTCCACAAAACCGTTAAAGGCGATGTTACCGACATGAAAATCAACATCTCCCTTAACGGTATAAACCTCTTCAATGGTCAGCTCCCCCTTGGCATGGTGGATCCGCCCGGCAGCTTCCGCATAGAGCGACCGGCCATCATCACCAAGACGAACTGTCGGCCCCAGCCTGACGGCAAACGGAACACCCGGCTGCGGCGGGATCTCCTGCCCCTGCACGGTTTTTCCGGCAACACCGGGGCCAGGGGGATGAATAATACCAAACCGCCCACCGGGACTGACATTCAGAAACGACTGAACATTCCTGAAACAGACCATACCTGCCTCATCATCGTTACTACTGCCCGCCCCCTGCAGAGAGTCCTGAACCAGCAGCTCAAGCCGGCCATCCTCCCCGGGTTTCATTGCTCTTGCCTGAGCCAGTATGATACCGGCCAGCGGCTTTTTCTCGCCAGCGGCCCAGACCAGCATCTGCACACTGGTTTCATGAATACCCTCAACAATACCGCACTGGTCCATATAGTTTCGCAGTGCGGCTTCATCCAGAGCGGTACCACCATCGGCAGGCTCATAGCGTGCCGTACAGACCGTTGCATCAGCGGAAAAATCAAACCTCAGCTTGTAGCCGGCCTGCACCAGTTCGTAATGCTGACGCTGTCCGGCAGCCGTTTGCGTGGCTGTATTCATCCGAGCCTCCCGCTGCCCTTTGCCGGGCCGGCGTACAGTTCACGGGCCGGTCCTGAAAGATGTCGGAACAGCTTAGGATCAAACTCCGTCCCTCCCCGCTTTTTCAGCTTCTCCAGCAGATCCTGCAGGATGGTCTCCCCTTTCCGCGACCCCATCTCCAGATCCAGCGTATTGGCAAGGCCGATAATGGCAGCCCCAATCGGGATATCTGCTCCGGACAACCCGTCAGGAAATCCGCTGCCGTCATGGCGCTCATGATGATGCCGCACCATCAGGGCAATCGGTTTCAGATCTTCAACCGTTTCAATCATGCTCTGACCCAGGGCCGGATGGGAACGGTAGAGGGCCAGCTGGGTTCCGGTCATCCCCTCCGGATCACCTTCCTGCAGATCGCCGGAAAGTATATTTTTGCCGATATCGTGCAGCAGGGCCGCCATCTGGATATCACCCACCAGATGGGGGGGAAGTCCCAGGCCGGTGGCAATCCCCACGGCCAGGAAAGCGGTATTGGCCGCATGGCGGCGTGAACTGTGCTCCTGCAGATCAATCAGACCGGCAAGTGATCCCAGCAACAGCCGGTAACTGTCCTGCTGGTGGCGCGCCTGCAGGTGCATCTCGTCAAGCTGTCGTTCCAGTTGGGCAGTCTGCTGCCGTACCAGCTCCTCCTGCTGCCGATGCTGTTGTTCAAGCTGTTCCTGCAAAAGAGCCACTTCGGCCCTGGCAGCTTTTTTACGGCCATACTCCTGCACCGCATCACGGACCAGCTGAACCAGTTCCTTGTCATTCCAGGGCTTGCTGATGTAACGGGTGACCCCGCCGTCATTCATGGCATGTATGGTTGCTTCAAAATCAGAGTAGCCGGTAAGCAGCATCCGGATCGCATCAGGAGCCAGTTCGCGGGAACGGGTCAAAAATTCGGTGCCGCCCATTTCCGGCATCCGCTGGTCAGAAATAATCACCGCCACTTCCTGCAACCGTGACAGCAGTTCAAGCGCCTCTTTGCCGGACGAGACAAAGCTGACCAGATACGGTTCACGGCGAAACAGCCGCTGCAGTGATTGCAGAATCCCAACCTCATCATCAACAAACAGTACCATGATTCCTCCCTGTGTTTTCTAACGGCAGCTTCACCGTAAAGGTCGTACCTTTGCCCACCTGACTCTCCACCGTTATCACACCATTATGCTTTTTGATGATATCGTAGCTGATTGAAAGGCCCAGCCCGGTGCCTTTGCCAACCGCTTTGGTGGTAAAAAACGGGTCAAAGATCCGGCTGCACAGTTCCGGCGGAATCCCTTTGCCGGTGTCGGCAATCATCAAAACCACATGATCCCCCTGCTGACTGGTGGTTACCGTGATTACCCCCTGCTGCTCAATGGCATGGGCGGCATTGACCAGCAGGTTGGAAATAACCTGGTTGATCTGCTGGGGATGGCAAAGCAGGCTCGGCAGTTCACCCAGCCGCAGGTCAAGCTGCGCCACATATTTCAGCTCATTGCGGACAATATTGATGGTACTCTGAATCAGCTGGTTCAGATCGACTTCATGCATCGCCTGTTCATCTGGCCGGGCAAAATCCTTCAGATCAAGCACAATCCGGCGCACCCGCTCGGCCCCTTCCGTTGACTC
>CAXNJF010000244.1:0-3930 GCA_964202585.1 Trichlorobacter sp.
CGGACCACCAAGGCTACCCGTGAGATCGGGGAGATGATCAAGGCGATCCAGTCAGAAACCAGAAGCGCGGTAAACGCAATGAATGAAGGGGTCAGGGAAGTTGAGGCCGGAACTCAGGATGCAGAACGGTCCGGGGCTGCACTGGAGCAGATTCTGGCCGAGATAGACGCAGTTACTGATCAGGTCAAGCAGATTTCAACTGCAGCAGAAGAACAGAGTGCCACCACTGGTGAGATTACCGACAACATCCACCGCATGACCCAGATCATTCAGGATACGGCGCGTGGTTCCCATGAGACAGCTGACGCAGCATCAAATCTGTCAGGAATGGCGGAAGGGCTGCAAGGGGCGGTGTCACGCTTCAGACTGCAGTAGTGCTCCGGCAAAGCAGGGGCTAAGCAGGTCGAAACAGGGGCAAGGCAGGCAAGACGCTTGCTTTGCCCCTACGCGCAAATCGGTACATCAATATTTTTGAGTCTTCAAGTCTCTGTTGTTTCCTGTTCCCGCGCCGTAATAAACATCTTCAGATCATGTTCCGATAACGGCTTGCTCAGGTAATACCCCTGCATCTCGTCACAGCCGCGGTCTTCAAGGAAAAGCAACTGTTCCCTCGTTTCAACCCCCTCTGCAATCACCTTCAATTTCAAAGAATGCGCCATGGCGATGATCGCATCGGTAATGGCTGCGTCATCAGGATCGGTCAGGATGTCATTGACAAATGACTTGTCAATCTTGAGCCGATCCAGCGGGAAATGTTTCAGATAGGCCAGGGATGAATAGCCGGTGCCAAAGTCGTCAATGGCAAGATAGATTCCCATGCTTTTCAGCAGCTGCAGCTTCTGTTGTGCCTGCTGTTCGTTTGAGATCAGAAGGCTCTCGGTCAGCTCAAGTTCCAGCAAATCTGGCGCCATGTCGTTGTCATGCAACGCTGCTGACACCATATCGACAAAGTCAGGTTCGCTGAACTGGCGGCCTGATATGTTGACCGCAATCCGCAACGGGGCCGGCCCGTTTGCATGCCATTCGGCACATTGTGCACAGGCGGTACGCAGCACCCACTCTCCCAGCTTGATGATAAAGCCACTTTCCTCTGCCAGCGGGATAAATCGGTCAGGCGGAATCATGCCCAGTTCAGGGTGCCGCCAGCGCAAGAGCGCTTCAACGGCAATCACCTTGTCGGTTTTCAGGTCAAGTTGCGGTTGATAGTGCAGATAGAAGTCACCATTGGCCAGTCCCTGGGGCATGCTGTTGTCCAATCGCAACATCTCGGCAGCCTGGGCATTCATTTCACGGGCGTAGAAGCGGAAGCAGTTTTTGCCGCTTCGTTTGGCATCATACATGGCGGTTTCAGCATTTTTCTGCAGGGTTTCGGCATCGCTACCATCCAGTGGATAAATGGCAATACCGATACTGCCGGTCAGGGTCACCTGCTGGCCGGACGGGTTGAACGGGTCACTCAGACTGGCAAGAATGCGGTAGGACATGGTGACCGCTTCATGTCGGCTCTCTCGGCCAGGCAGGATAAAGGTAAACACATCGCCGCCAAAACGGCAGAGGGTGTCATCAGGATGCAACAGCTTGCGCAAACGCTCCGAGATCATGATCAAGAGACGGTCCCCGACATCATGTCCCAGCGTGTCATTGATTATCTTGAACCGGTCGATACCAAAAAACAGCACGACCGTCATCTCGCGATCATGGCGCTCCTTTTGTGCTGTTGCCAGAAACAGGCGATCGGCAAACAACGAGCGGTTCGGCAGACCGGTCAGCAGGTCATGCAGCACCATATGAGAGACCTGGTCAGCCAACTGTTTGCGTTCAGTTATGTCGGAACGGCAGCCCCTCCGGCCCTTGTAGGTAAGGTTTTCATCAAAAATGGGGCGGCAGGTGTGGCGAATCCAGCGAGTACTGCCCCCTTTGGTAACAATCCGGTATTCAATCTCTTCATCACTGCAGACAGCATTTTCACCGGTTTCAGCGGCCATCTGTTCCAGTATGGCCCGGTCATCCGGATGGACCATCTCTTCCATCAGCTCCGGTTTTGCAAAGAGTTCTTCACGGCTGTAGCCGGTTACTTCAAGGCAGGCAGGCGAGATGAATTCGAAACTGCCGTCAGGACGGCGCCAGTAGGTAAAGTCATCGGTAAATTCTGTGACGATCCGGTAGCGCTGTTCACTGTTGCGCAAGGCCTGCGTACTCTGATCAATTTCCTGTACCATCGTATTGAACGCACCGGTCAGGTTACCGATTTCTCCATTGACCGGCAGGTGGATAAAGCGTTCATCCCCCTGTTTTTCAGGTAACGCCGCAACATGATGTGCCAGCTGGACCAGGGGCCGGGTCAGAAGTCGCATCATCACCAGAACCACCACCACGGCAACTCCCATGCCGGCCAGGGTGGCAACAATAAACCAGATCCGCGCCTTGCGGGCCTGGGCATAGACCTCTGTCTCCGGGTAACTGGCTGCCAGGACCCAGTTGACAGACTTCAACCGCTGCATGGAGGCGATCAAAACCTGGTTGCTCGCGCCCAAATGGCGGCCGGTTGCCGCGCCATCACGCAGTGTCTTTTCCACAAGTGGTCCGGCTCCCTGAGAGACATCCTGAAGAATCCGATCCGTGCGTTCATGGAGCAACACACGACCGTCGCTGGAAATAAGGCGAAGGATACCGCTTTTGCCCAGTTTAACCGCTGCGTACCGCGAAAGCGGATTTTTTTCATACAGGTTGAAGCTGCCGGTGATGACAGCAACGACACGCCCGTTTTTTCCCGTGACCGGTGCTGTAAAGATAAGATTAGCCTGTTCTTTGGTATGGCCGTGTATGGTCGGATCGCTGATAACCGGCTTTGCCTGCCGAACAGTTTCTTTAAAGTAGGGCAGGTTGGCAATTGATTCGGAAGATTCATGATGATGCTGTTCCGAGGTGCCGATCAGACGTCCATCCAGTGTATACAGGTGCAAGTGGTTTTTAAAATAGCGGCGGAGTCCGGTGCGGCTTGCAAGAAATGCCTGCGCTGTATGGGGATTGGTCAAAGCGTTGTCCGGGACTGACTGGGCGTTGACGAGCAGGGCTTCCTTGATATTGGTCATTGCGGCGTCAACATCTCCGGCAAGGTAACGGACAACATCTGACTGCTGTTCAGTCATGTTCTGTTCGTATTCCCGCTCAAAAAACGCCAGTGAAACCATACCGGTGATCAGCATCAGCACCAGAATCAGGCCGGTTACTGCCAGGGTCATTCTGGCGCGCAGTGTTGGATTCGAAAAGCTCATACGGGGTTATATTCCGCCCATGCAAAGGTATTTGACTTCGATAAATTCTTCAATGCCGTACTTTGAACCTTCCCGTCCGATACCTGATTCCTTGACCCCGCCAAAAGGAGCAATTTCGGTGGAGACCAACCCGGTATTAATGCCAACCATGCCATATTCCAATGCCTCGGCTACCCGCCAGACCCGGCCGATGTCACGGGTGTAGAAGTAGGAGGCCAGACCAAATTCGGTATCGTTAGCCATCTGGATAGCTTCTTCGTCAGTCTCGAATTTAAAGATCGGTGCCACCGGGCCAAAGGTCTCCTCCCGTGCCACCAGCATCCGGGGGGTAACATCGCAAAGGATGGTGGGCTGGAAAAAGGTGCCACCCAGATCGTGACGTTTGCCTCCCAGGGCGATTCTGGCCCCTTTGCTGACGGCATCGCTGATATGTTCTTCCACCTTGAGCACCGAAGCCTCATCAATCAGCGGCCCCTGCTGCACATCGTCCTTCAGTCCGTCACCAACCCGCATTTTTGCCACGGCTGTTGCCAGCTTTTCTGCAAAAAGATCATAGACGCCGCTTTGTACCAACAGCCGGTTGGTGCAAACGCAGGTCTGGCCGGTATTGCGGTATTTGGACGCGATAGCTCCATCAACAGCAGCATCAAGATCA
>CAXNJF010000245.1:0-3929 GCA_964202585.1 Trichlorobacter sp.
CATGACCTACACAGAGCTGAAAGAGGCACTATACCTGTTCGGATTCCATGAAAACGATCTGCTCAGCATCAAGCGTATCAAAGAACGCCACCGCACCCTGGCACGGAAAATCCATCCCGATCTTCACGCCGATGCCGATCCGGAACGGATGCGCAGGCTGAATGAGGCGGCAAAGATTATTATGGACTACGTCCAGTCCTACCGTTTCTCATTCAACGCAGAAGAATTTTACCGGCAGATACCGGAAGAACATCTGCGGAATCAATATTCCTGGGACCATGTCGGCTCCGCCACATTGGAAGAGAAATAGTTTTGGCTTCCTTACGGTGCAGCAGGAAGAGTCAGCCTGATTTCGGTACCGTCCCCCTCCCGGTTTGAAAGACTAAAATCCCCCTCTAAAATCGCAGCTATCTTGCTGACAATGTTCAATCCGATGCCAAGACCGCCTTTGTTGCGGGTATTGGAGCCGTCCCCCTGAACAAACAGCCCGGTAACCTGGTGCAGCTTTTCAGGCGACATGCCGGGTCCGCCATCACGAATTATAATCTCCAGCATGGAACGGTCGTGGTCATAACAGATCTTTGCATGAACCGCATGCGGAATCGCAAACTTGATCTCATTTTCAAAAAGCTGAAACAGAGCCATTTCTGTCAGTGTCGGTTCAAGCAGCAGTTGTCCGGGCACATCAGGATCTGTGGAGATGGCAAACCGGGCTGCTTTCGGGTGTATTGACATGACCCGCTCCAGTGCATCTGCAGCCAGCATACGGATGTCACAGGTTGTAATGACAGGCATAAACGAACCTGTAACAACCCCGGCAAGCATCACCAGGTCATCCACAATCCTGACCAGCTGCATGGCTGCCTGCTCAGCAAAGGAAAGACATTCCTGCAGTTCAGACGGACTTTCCGCAGATTGTGCCAGTGTAATCATTCCTACAATACCATTTACCGGGGTACGGATTTCATGAGAAATATTGTTCAAAAACTCGGATTTAAGCCGTGAAGAGCGCTCGATCTCTGCAGTCTTCAGCTGGACTTCCTGCTCAAGCTGCTTCAGATACTGCTCTTCAAGGGTCAGTAAGCGGTAATGCTTGACCGCCCTGCAGACCGATTGCACAAGGTGCTCAGGATCGTAGGGCTTTTTGATAAAGTCAAAGGCTCCGCCTTTCACCGCGTTCACCGCTGCATCCAGGTCTGCATACCCGGTCATCACCAGAACAGGAAAACGGTAGCCTGCATTTTTCAGATGAAGCAACAGATCAGTGCCGCTCATGCCCGGCATCCTGATGTCGGTCAGCATGACATCAGGCTGGCCTTGTTCCAGCAAGACCAAGGCAGAATTACTGTCGCTGCAACTCCAGACTTCAAAACCATGAAATTCAAAAATGGTACTGATCGTCTGCAAGACCATCGCATCATCGTCAACCACCAGCAGGCGAACATTCGCAGCATCCAGCGTATCCATACTCTCCCCCGATAATAAACGATGTCTGTCTGACTACGGTAAATAATCAGCAAATCACATGCCATAATCAGAAAATCAGCTCCCCTCTTTGATTATGTTTGCAGATGGTCAAATCAACACGCTATCTGGTATGGTTTCTGCTTAGAAACAATCCATTGCATCTATTTCATGGTCCGACAGAACGGAACGATGACGATGAAAAAAACATTCTGGTTCAGTGGTTTCATACTGCTACTGTTGTATGTTGTCCCTTTTGTCTATGCTGCTGAACCCCGTCTGGTAAGGGTCGGTGCCTTCAATTACTACCCCGGTATCTTCAAGGATAATGATGGTCAGATCAAAGGTTTTTACGTTGACGCCCTGGCTGATTTGGCCCGACGGGAAAACCTGCGTATAGAGTATGTCTACGGTTCCCGGAACGAAGGGTTGGAGCGGATAAAGTCCGGCGAAATAGACCTGCTGACCAGCGTTGCCTACACCCCTGAACGGGCTACCTACATGGATTATACGGAAACCCGGTTACTCACGGACTGGGGTGAATTATTCATGCGCCCGGAATCCCATATTCATGACATCCGTGAGGCAGGAGGCAAGAAAGTCGCTGTCATGAAGGGTGATATTATCGGTCAAAATTTTATCGAACTTTCAAAAAAAATCGGCATCAGTTGTGAGTTTATCGAATTACCAGATTTTGAAGGGGTTTTTCAGGCAGTTGCAGCCAGACAGGTGGATGCCGGGGTTGTCAACAGTACCTTTGGTATGGCAAAGCGGAAAAAATATGGCCTGAGGTCAACCGGTGTGGTGTTCAGCCCCTTTGACCTTTATTATACGGTAGCGAAGGGGAGGAATCAGGACCTTTTAGCGGTACTGGATACCTATCTGCATGATTGGTCTCATCAGAAAGACTCGGTCTATGCCCAGGCCCGCCGCAAATGGGGGCATAATCCTGACAATGCTGTCCGGGTAGTGCCGGAATGGCTTAAAAATACTGCTACAGTGCTGGGGGTTCTGACTCTGGCTGCTTTAGCGTTTATCATTCTATTACGCAGACAGGTACAACAGAAAACCGCCGAGATTCTGCAGCGTGAAGCCGGTCTGCAGCAAAGCAATGCAATGATCACGTTGCTGCTCAACTCCACTGCAGAAGCTATCTACGGGATAGATTTAAGCGGTAACTGCAGTTTTTGTAACACTGCCTGCCTGACCATGCTTGGGTACGCTACCCCTGAGCAGCTCCTTGGTAAAAACATGCATGCGCTTGTGCATCACACCCATGCTGACGGCAGCCCCTTTGATGAGAATGACTGCAGCATATTCAAGTCGTTCCAGACCGGACAACCGATCCATATTGATCATGAGGTGTTATGGCGTGCTGATGGCAGCAGCTTTCAGGTCGAATACTGGTCACATCCGATCTTCAAAGATGGCAACGTGGTCGGCTCTGTTGTTACCTTTTTTGACATATCCGAACGCAGACAGATGGAAACAAAGCTGCGTGAAAGTGAAGAGCGCTATCGTAGTATTTTTGTCAACAGCCACTCGATAATGCTGATTATCGATCCGGACAGTGGAGCAATTCTGGATGCCAACTCTGCTGCTACAGCTTTCTACGGCTGGACACGGGAGCAGCTGCAAACAATGCGGATCCACGACATCAACACCCTTTCCCCTGAACAGGTCGCAGAGAAATTGCACATGGCACAGCAGAATAATCGGCACCACTTTCATTTCAAGCACCGACTGGCAAACAACAGTATCAGGGATGTCGAGGCATTCAGCAGCCCGATCCGGATCGGCACCGACACGCTGCTTTTTGCAATCATTCATGACATTACCGAACGTAAACGACTTGAAAGCACGCTTTTTTTTCTGTTGCAGTGCAGCACGCTACCCAGCGGCGAAGATTTTTTCGAGGCCCTGGCACGGTACCTGGCGCAGACCCTTGAAGTGGAGTATGTCTGCATCGACCGCCTGGAATCAGACAATCTCGAAGCGCAGACCGTTGCGGTCTATAATGACGGGCGTTTTGAAAGCAATGTCCGTTATGCACTGCAGGATACGCCCTGCGGGGAAGTGGTGGGAAAGAATATTTGTCTGTTTGAACAGGGGGTTCGACACCAGTTTCCCAATAATGCGGTTCTGCAGGATCTGAAAGCCGAGAGCTATATTGGCACAACCCTCTGGGGTCTTGATGGCAAACCTATCGGCTTGATCGCCTTGATCGGGCGCAGGCCGTTGACCAGCTCCGGACATGCAGAATCAGTTCTGCAGATGGTTGCCATCCGGGCTGCTGCAGAACTTGAACGAAGACTAGCGGAACAGCAACATAAACAGTTGGAGCTGCAGCTGCACCATGCCCAGCGGATGGAGGCGATCGGTACGCTGGCTGGCGGGATTGCCCACGACTTCAACAACATCCTGACCGCCATCATCGGCTATGCCCATATCAGCCAGATGAGTCT
>CAXNJF010000246.1:0-3928 GCA_964202585.1 Trichlorobacter sp.
GCCCTCATGTAACGCAGGTGCGGCTGCCCCTGCAACTCTTCCACCGAGGTTATCTCGTTCACCTGTTGCTGCTGAAACCGTTGCAACACAGACGTTTCCCAGGGATCAGGGATGTTTTCAGGACGCAGTGGTTGCAGACTGGTAATATGCCCCTTGAAACCGTAATCATCACGCCCGATTTCAAAGACCTGGCGGGTCATGTAGGCAGGGTTCATCAAGGTAAGTTTTCGGCCTGAAGGGGTGGTTACGTCCCGTTCAGGAATATGTTGCAGATAGGGATTGGCCGGCGTCTCTTTGGTAAGCGGCACATAGACCCCGCCGTGCATGGCTGCCCAACGGCGATAGACCAGATCTTTCTCGAACGACAAAACCGCCTGGTTAATTGCCATCTGCCTGATGCTGTTTCTGCTCTGCCAGGTAACACCCCAGAACGATAAACCTGTGGCCAAACTCCATAAGCCGATGGCAGCCAGTAAAAAGTAACGGATATTCAGAACCGGCCGGCTATTCATCAGATCCCTCCGGCTGTGCAGCCAGCTCCAGCGGTAGCCGTACCGTAAAGGTGGTGCCACGCCCCGGTTCACTTTCAACCGTAATCTCGCCGCCATGTTTCTTGATGATATCGTAGCTGATGGACAGACCAAGGCCGGTTCCCTTGCCAACCTCTTTGGTGGTAAAGAACGGCTCAAAGATCCGGTGTTGCACTTCTTCAGACATGCCACAGCCGGTGTCACGTATCTTTACCAGCACACATTCACCATCCTGCACGGTATGTACTGTTATCTCACCACGGGTCTCCCCCAGGGCATGGGCCGCATTGACCAGCAGATTCAAAAAGACCTGATTCAGCTGCTGCGGGAAGCATTTGACCTTGGGAATCTCGCCGAATTCACGTATCAGCTCAGACACGTACTTCAGCTCATTCCAGGCGATGTTGATGGTGGTTTCCAGCGCCTCGTTCAGATCAACCAGGGCGGTTTCTGCCTGATCCACCCGCGAAAAGCTTTTCAGATCCTGCACGATCCGTCTCACCCGTGCGGCTCCATCCTGGCTTTCGGTAATCAACTGGTGGGCATCATCAAGTATCCGGTCAATCTTGAGCCGCTTGCGGGCCTCCAGTACCGGCGTCAACAGCTCTGGAGAACTGCACTGCTGCATGGCCTGATCAATCAGTCCGATATACTCGGTAAAGCGTGAAACATACTTATCCAGAGAGCCAAGATTGCTGGTGATAAACCCCATCGGGTTGTTGATCTCATGGGCCACCCCGGCCGCAAGCTGGCCGATGGAGGCCATCTTTTCCTGCTGGTAGATCTGTGATTGAGCATCATTCAGTTCTGCCAAGGTTTTTTCCAGTTCCTGGGTGGTGGCCCGCAGTTCAGTGGTGTCATTCATTGAAACAACGTACCCCTGTACGGTTTCATGCTCTTTCATTATCGGATAGAGGTTGATGTCATAGGTCCGGGCCGATTTGAGATGCAGCAGCTCCCCCGAAAATCCCCGGAAGTTGTTAAATTTGAATCCCACCTCTTGCAGCAGTTCACGCCAGTCCCGTCCAACCAGCTGGTTGAACTCCATATTACTCATATCGGCCAGAATCCGGTTATAACGCTGAATCCGATGTTCAGAATCAGTCAGGATAATAAAGTCTTGCAGGTGGTCAAGGGTCTGTTCCCATTCCCGTTTACCGCGCTCCACCTGGCTGAACAGATCTGACATTCGCTGTTCAGCTTTCTTCTGTTCCGTTATATCCATATAGCTGCCGCGAATGCCGATAGACCTCCACTGTCTGTCAAACACCTCCTGGCAATAGTGTCTGAAATACCTCAGACTGTCATCGGGGGTATCCCACCTGAGCTCCAGACCGACACCGGTCATGGCGCAGCTGCCTGGCTGATGTTTGTCCCAGAGCGGGCGATCATCAGGATGGACCAGACGGTTAATCAAGGCTGGATCTGCATAGAATTCCGCATCAAGGTGGCCCATCTGTTCTTTGCAGTTGGGAGAGATATAGCGTATATCGCCGTTTTCCTGCCTCCAGACAATCACCGAACGGGTAAACTCGGTCACAACCCGAAAAACCTCGTTGGCTTCTTCCTGTGCTGCCGTGTCGTCATCCAGCTCTTGCAGCAGCTCGTTACATACTGTTGACAAACGCCCGATTTCGTCCTGTGAGTTGACGGCAAAGAAACGCTCGTTCCCCTGCTTCTGCCCCAGTTGCTGCAGATGGTTGGTCAGACGACGGAGTGGTTGTAAGAGTAGGGCGATTATCAGGCTGGCTGCAGAAATCAGAAAGAAAAGACAAAGAAAAGCTAGTATAACAGCTTGTAGCCACTCTTCAGGGGCAAACCAGTGGGTTGCGGCAGAGAGAAGCAGCAGAAAACAGATCGCTGCAGTCGAGAGCAGCAGGGATGATTTGGTTGTAATGCTGAGATTCCGGAACCAGTGCAACATGGTGACCCTACCTCCGTGTGCAGTGACCATGTGCACAAGTCTAACAGGCAATGGCCGTTTACCAGCAATCAGAAGATAAAAACGGAAAAAGCGGGTCCTTAATTACAGCTCAATTCTGAATTCGGCGCCATTACTGATGTTGTACGCCGAAAGATGACCACCCATGTTCTGCTCAATCAGTACTTTGGCCATATACAAACCAAGACCGGTACCTGCGGTTGGTTCTTTGGTGCTGAAGTACGGATCAAATATATGAGGCATTACTGTTTCGGGGATGCCACCGGCATTATCGCGGATTGTTACCACTGATCTGTCAGCTATCTGGCTGACGGTGATAACGATCTGTGGTTTATCTGTATGCCGCTCGGCAAATGTGTCTTTTGCGTTATCAAGAATAGTGATCAGACTCTGTGCATACTCATTTGGAAAGCCGGTAGCGCATACAGGCTGGTCTGCATGATGCACTACAACCTTAAATACTGTTTTCAGCAAAGGAGGCACTGAGCAGCTGCATACAGCGTTCAATGACATCATACACGGTAAATAAGCACCGATTACGGTCAGACCTGACAACATGCCGGAAGTCATCAATTGTCTTTGATAATCCGGTGACCGTATGAATCGTAGCCTCAACATCGCTTTTTAATTCAGTAGCCGTCAGTTCTCCCCTGTCGTGGAGATACTGCATAGACTGCAGCTGTGCGGCTATATTGTTGAGCGGCTGCCGCCAATGGTGCGATATGTTAGTCAACAGCTTCCCCATGGCAGCTAACCGGTTTTGATTGATCAGCAGTTCATCCTTTTGGCGCAACTCTGCAACAGCTGCTGCAATCTTGGCTTCAAGGGTGCTATTTACGGCATAGAGAGCCTCTTCTGCCTTTTGACGTTCCGCAATTTCCGCTTCAAGCAGAACCGTCTGTTCGTGTAGCCGCTGATCTGCCAGCTTTCGCTCGGTAATATCCCGACAGAAGCAATATATCCGTCCTCCGTGCTGCGTTGTATAGGAACCAGATACTTCAAAGTGCCGGATAGCCCCATCTTTTCTTTGTATCCGTGATTCAAAAAAACAGTTAGTACACTTAATGATATCAGCAAGATGCGGCATTATATGAGAATTGCCAGCGGGGAAGAAGGCAGTGACGGGTTGATTGACAATTTCTGCTCGCTCATAACCGGTCAACTGGCAAAACGAGCGATTGGTGTCGACTATGAAACCATCCGTACGCAATGCGAGAAATCCATCATGTGCCGTTTCAATGATATGTTTCAGTTCTTCATAGGCCTGCTGTTGTACCGGAGCAATATCCTGCAGAAACAGAAGCATAAATACTTCATTGTCAATAACAGTCCGGCAGCATTTAACCTGAAAGGTCATTTCAACCTGCGTGCCATTCCGTGTTGCCTTCAATTCGCAGACTTGCTCCTGCGTAACATCCGAATCCATTGCCGCCAGGATTGCCAGGACAGCACCGCA
>CAXNJF010000247.1:0-3925 GCA_964202585.1 Trichlorobacter sp.
GTTGCCCAACGGAGCACTTTTGCCAGTTCAAAAACCGCTGAGACCGAGATAAAAATAAAGAGAAATCCCATCCAGCAATAACCGGTATAGGCTGTTGCCAATGCAAGCGATGTCAGTCCGGACCGCTCAAGCATACGCACCAGCACCGGCGCTGCCACCATCAACAAACACCAGCAGACCGGCAACAGCCGCCACAGGTGCAGGTTTAGCCATGCTTGTCCCAGACGAGCCAGAAAGTAAACATGGACTGTACCATAGATCAGCACAAACAGCATAAGGAACAGGGTCATGATTTTATGTCTCGCTCCACCACTTTCTCCTTGTCACAAAGAAACGTCTGAAAGATACTGAATACCATCGTGACTACCACAGAGCATCGCCATACTCAACAAAATCAGCCAGAATTCGACAGTTCCCTCCTCACTGTCGAGGTTGCGGTTCCGTTCCCCCTGGACACAACCTTCCATTACCGGGTTCCAGCCCGGCTTGCCGACCGGATACGTCCCGGCTTGCGGGTCTTTGTTCCGTTTGGACGCCGCAAGGTAACCGCCTACGTGCTGGGATGCACCCCTCCTCCGGTTGGTCAGCCGTTGAAAGATGTGCTGGAGATCCTTGATGATCAGCCACTCTGGACCGCTGCCGAACTGACCTTTTTCCGCTGGATAGCCGACTACTACCTGCATCCGTTGGGGGAGGTGTTGAAGACCGCCCTGCCTGCCGGCATAAACCTGCAGAGCCGCAACGGTGCGGATGGTGAAGGGATCACCGGTGGTAAAAAGGTTCGCCGGGAACGGTTTTTTGAGGCTACGAAATCCCCCGAGCCGGACAAACTCAGAGGCAAGAGCCAGGATATTCTTGATTTTCTGCAGCAGGCCGGTCCGGCATCGGCACGGGAACTGCGCCAACGTTTTGGTGAGTGCAACCAGAACCTGAAACGGCTGGTGGAACTTGGACGGATCCTGATGCGTGAACAGGAGGTCTACCGTGATCCGTTTGCAGGTGTGCAGATAGAACGGGATACCCCCAAAGCGCTGAACGTACAGCAACAACAAAGCCTTGACACCATTTTAGATGCAGCCGCCACGAAACAGTTCGCTCCGTTTTTGCTGCACGGGGTGACCGGCAGCGGCAAGACCGAAGTCTACCTGCAGGCTATCGCCACCATCCTTGCAGAAGGCAAAAATGCCCTGGTGCTGGTACCGGAGATATCGCTGACCCCCCAGCTGGTACAACGCTTCCGCGCCCGCTTTACTGACGGCATTGCAGTGCTGCACAGCGCCCTGTCTGATGGCGAGCGATATGACGAGTGGCGCAGAATCAGACGGGGAGAAGTAAGGATCGTAATCGGTGCCCGCTCGGCCATCTTTGCCCCGCTGGAACGGATCGGGATTATTGTGGTGGATGAAGAGCACGAGGCCTCCTTCAAACAGTCGGACGGCCTGCGCTACAACGCCCGTGATCTGGCCCTGGTACGGGGACAGCAGGAAAAAGCGGTGGTACTGCTGGGCTCAGCCACCCCGCTGGTTACCAGCCGCTTCGCCGCCCAGCAGGGAAAGCTGGGCTATCTGCCGCTTCCCGTGCGGGTGGGATCACGCCCCCTGCCTGAAACCAGCATCATTACCATGCGGATGACTGCCGAAACACCACTTTCCCCCCCCTTGATCCAGGCGCTGACCGACAATCTGGAGCGGGGGGAACAGAGCCTGCTCTTTCTCAACCGGCGTGGTTTTGCCAGCTGGCTGGTCTGCCCTTCCTGCGGCGCTGACCTGCAGTGTCCAAACTGCTCGGTTTCCCTGACCTATCACCGCCAGCGGCGCAAGAGCCTCTGTCATTATTGCGATTATCAGGTTCCGGCCCCCTGTATCTGCCCTGCCTGCGGTGAACTGGAGCTGAAAGAGATGGGGGCGGGAACCGAGCGGATCGAACAGGAACTGCTTGAACGTTTTCCTGATGCGCGCATAGCCCGGATGGACAGCGACACCACCAGTGGCAAAGGGGGCCATGCCAAAATTCTGGATAAGGTGGGACGGGGCGAGGTGGATATTCTGGTGGGCACCCAGATGATTGCCAAAGGACATGATTTTCCCGGTGTAACCCTGGTTGGCGTTGTGCAGGCAGAGGGAAGTCTCTATCAGCCTGACTTCAGGGCTGCAGAGCGCACCTTTCAGGTACTGTCCCAGGTTATTGGCCGGGCCGGTCGGGGAGTTCTTCCGGGACGGGTACTACTCCAGGCCATGCATGCTGACCATTACGGCATAGCATTCGCAGCCAGCCATGACTTTGATAGCTTTTATCAGGAAGAGGTATCGTTCCGTCAGGAATTAAATTACCCCCCATTCGGATTTCTTGCAGCGATCAGGCTGTCGGCAACCTCGGAATCCAGCCTGATCAAAGTAGCAGAATCATCTGCGCAGCTGCTACGATCACTCAAACAGCAACTGGGACTGCGAACAGAGATTCTGGGACCGGCACCGGCGCCGCTTTATCGCATGAGAGGACGTTTCAGAATCCAGATATTGTTGAAGGACACCGGCCGCTCTGCAATCAGGCGTCTCGTAAGCATCTATCGCCAACAGCAGACCCTGCCGGCGGTTGTGAGAGAGTCAATCGACATCGATCCGGTGGACCTGTTGTAGCTGTTTTGTATCAAATGTTGCAATGACAGCAGTGTATACATCTGCTATAGTCACCAGCCATGCATTTTTCTAAATAAAGGGGGAGTCCATGCTGAGCCTGAAAGACACTTCATTACTAAAACAAAATTGTTACCTGAACGGTCAGTGGTTGCCCGCTGACAGTGGCCAGACCATTGCTGTTACCAACCCTGCAACCAATGAAGTTCTGGGCACCATCCCTAAAATGGGTACCCAGGAAACCCGCCGCGCCATTGAAGCAGCCGATGCTGCCTGGCCTGCCTGGCGGGCAAAAACGGCCAAGGAACGGTCCGTGATTCTGAGGCGCTGGTTTGAGCTGATGTTGGAAAACCAGGAGGATCTGGCCATCATCATGACCGCCGAACAGGGCAAGCCCCTGGCTGAATCCCGTGGTGAGATCAGTTACGCCGCCTCCTTCATCGAGTGGTTTGCAGAGGAGGGCAAACGGCTCTACGGTGACACCATTCCTGCCCATGCCCGTGACAAGCGGATCGTGGTGATCAAGGAACCGATCGGGGTCTGCGCTGCCATTACCCCCTGGAACTTTCCTGCGGCCATGATCACCCGCAAGGCCGGCCCTGCTCTGGCGGCCGGCTGCACCATGGTGGTCAAGCCGGCCACCGCCACCCCCTATTCCGCTCTGGCACTGGCAGAACTGGGTGAGCGGGCCGGTATCCCTGCCGGGGTTTTCAGCGTCATTACCGGATCATCCAGCGAAATCGGCTCCGAGATGACCTCAAATCCGATCATCCGCAAACTGACCTTTACCGGCTCCACCGAGATCGGCAAGCAGCTGACCGCCCAGTGCAGTGCCACCATGAAGAAGGTTTCCATGGAACTGGGGGGGAATGCTCCGTTTATCGTCTTTAATGATGCTGATCTTGATGCTGCCGTGGACGGCGCCATCGCCTCCAAATACCGCAACACCGGCCAGACCTGCGTCTGCACCAACCGCCTGCTGGTACAGAGCGGGGTTTACGATCTGTTTGCAGAAAAACTGGCTACAGCGGTAGCACAGATGCGGGTTGGTGACGGGTTAAAAGGGGACGTACAACAGGGACCACTGATTGACGAGGCCTCAGTGCTGAAGGTAGAAGAGCATATCAGCGATGCCGTCAGCAAAGGGGCCAGAATCGCCCTGGGGGGCAAACGTCATGAACTTGGTGGCACCTTTTTCCAGCCCACCATCCTTTGCGATGTTACCCCCCGGATGCTGGTGGCACGGGAGGAGACCTTTGGCCCGGTGGCACCGATCTTTAAATTCGAGACTG
>CAXNJF010000248.1:0-3915 GCA_964202585.1 Trichlorobacter sp.
ATTACCGGCGCAGCCTTTTATCTGCTGACGGTCGGGCTGCTGCTGACTGCAGGTATCAACCTCTACAGCAGCCACAAGCCGGAGACAACGGTCTGGGGGATCATCATCTCCCTGATCTCAATCTCGTTCATGTGGTTCCTGATTCGTCAGAAGACCAGGGTCGGGCATGCCTTGGCATCACCGGCTATTCTGGCTGATGCGGCCTGTTCCCGGGCCTGCCTCTATCTTTCGCTGGTGCTGCTGATCTCCAGTGTCGGGTATCAACTGACCGGACTGGGCTGGCTGGATGCCATCGGCGCGATTGGTATCTCCTGGCTGGCATTCAAGGAGGGACGTGAAGCCTTTGGCAAAGCTAAAGGGCTTGCCTGCTCCTGCAGCTGTTCCTGCGGATCTGGCAAGGAGACACCTCTGTGAGCTCACTTGATACCCGTATAAGCGCCAGATTCAGGATGGCCATCGCCCTGACCGCTGTAACTCTGGTGGCTGAGGTAGCAGGCGGCCTCTGGACCAATTCCCTGGCGTTATTGTCTGATGCCGCCCATGTCTTTCTGGACCTGTTCGCGCTGGTACTGTCGCTGGCAGCCGTACAGCTGGCCGGTCTGCCGACGTCTGAGCGGCACACCTACGGTTTTCACCGCTCCGAGGTATTTGCCTCCTTTATCAATGGTCTGACCGTGTTTCTGATGGGGGCCGGGATTCTGTACGAGGCCTGGGGCCGCTTTGCCACGCCGGAACCGGTCAAAAGCGGGCCGATGCTGGTGATTGCGGTGATCGGTCTGGTGATGAACCTTTTGGCTGCCAAGGCTCTGCATAGTCACAGCCATGATGACCTGAACGTGAAGAGCGCCTTTCTGCATGTGCTGGGTGATGCTGCTGCATCGGTGGGAGTGATCATCGGCGGGATTGTGATGTACTACACCGGCTGGTTTTTGCTTGATGCCTTGATTTCAGCCGGTATCGGCCTGCTGATTCTGGGAGGAGCCGGGCGGGTGCTGAGGGATGCAACCCATATCCTGATGGAAGGTTCACCACGGGGGATGGATCTGGCAGAGGTGGCAGCGACCATTCGTCGTGTTGAAGGGGTGCGGGATCTGCACCATCTGAATGTCTGGTCGGTCTGTTCGCACATTACTGCTCTGTCTGTGCATGTCGAGGTCGCAGAAGGTTACGAGGATGGACGCAGCGGCCTGCTGCACCGGATTGAACATGCCCTTGAACATCAGTTCCATATCACCCACACCACCATCCAGCTTGAGTGCAGTGACTGTAACGGTGGCCCGTTGATCAAGCCGTTGCAGCACCAACAACGCAAGGAAGCCTGTTGCGGCCATGATCATTGATGCTGAAAACGGCATTTACTCACGCAACGCCGCTACGAACGCAAAGAAAATCAAAACCTTATTTTAAAAGTGACTTCACCTTTCGGGTGATTGGTCTAATTTTCATACGTCTTTGTTTTTAAACGTTGTGTCGTTGCGCCGTTGCGTGCAACTGTTTTTTTATGATTGATACTGTTTCAGGAGGTTTTTCCGATGAACGATGATGAGCTGATCTGCTTTTGCAGTAACGTTACCGCTGGAGCAATCCGGCAGGCGAAACGTGACGGTGCAACAACGATGGACGATATCCGGCAGATGACCGGTGCTTGCACATTGGGGCATTGCAAGGAGCTGAGTCCACGGGGCAGGTGATGCGCCAAAGAGGTCAGGCAGGTGCTTGACGAGAGCTGCATAGGGATTCGCTCTTGATGATTCTGCAGGCAGACGAAAGATTGTAGAACACGGAAATACAGCAGGTACCCATCAAGGAAACCATGATTCAACGCATCGTCTATCTTGCGGTTTTTTTATCCGGTTTCGCCTCGCTGGGGTATGAACTGTGCTGGATACGTAAGGGGACACTCCTGATCGGAGCTACTCCTCAAGCGTTAAGCATTGTGGTTGCGGTTTTCTTTGGCGGCATGGCAACTGGCGCCTGGCTGTTTGGCCTCTTTTCAAGGCGTACGGATAACGCGCTGCTGTGGTATGGAACTCTGGAAATTGTCATCGGACTCATGGCGGCAATCACTCCTGTACTGTTTGAACTTTCCGGTGGAACAGCTGCACTTATCTATGACTGGGCTGGCGAGAATCAGTCACTGCTTGTTGTTTTACGGTCGGGGTTGGTTGCTGCGCTTATTTTCCCAGCCTGCGTACTGATTGGTGGCACACTCCCTTTACTGTGCCGTTTCTTGATCAGCAACAGGCATGCTGATATCCGTTCTACGGCTGGAATGCTTTATGCGATCAATACTGCCGGTGCGTTTCTTGGTTGCATGGTCTGCGGGATCTGGTTGATTCAGTTTTGGGGTGTTGACGGCACAATCCGTTTTAACGCCTTGCTAAGTGTCTCAGTCGGGATTGCCGTTGTCTTTGTATCAAGAGCTGTTTCCCCTTTGCCCGCAAGCACTGTACTCGCGTATCCGACCACCTATCAACCTTCATGTACCGTGACCGAAACTAAAAATGCCGGTTTAGTCCTCTATGTACTATTCTTCTGTACCGGTTTCGCGTCACTTGGCTATGAACTTGTGTGGGTGCGGTTTCTGTCACTTATTATTCATAACACGGTTTATACAACGGTTTTTGCACTGGGAGCTATCCTGCTGGGAATTGCCATCGGCGGGTGGCTTACGACCGTTTTTAACAATCGCCCTGATCTGGATCTGCTGGTATTCGCAGCGGTAAATTGTGTCATCGGTTTCAGTGTGCTCTTGACACTGCTGCTGCCGTTTAGAGCGTGGGAGTGGATTTTCGGGACACAGTCGCTCCCCTTGCAGGCAGTGCTCTGTCTGGTAATAATGCTGATACCATCCGTAGCATCAGGGATTTCCTTCCCGGTGGCGTACCGGTTGGTTGCTGCAACCTCGATCAATTCCGGGAGGGACTTTGGTTTTCTAACCGCCGTCAATACCGTGGGAGGGATTTCAGGTTCAGTGCTGGTCGGTTTTTTGCTCCTGCCCGAAGCAGGTATCTATGCCAGCGTGCTTGTCCTTACCTGTGTCAGTCTGCTGATTGGGATAGGTGCCCTCTGTGTTTTTGCAGATGATGTGACATGGTTGCTCAAAAGGAGGATCAGCTACGGGATAGTCTTGGTACTGTTCGGGATTCTTCTTTTTGGCAGGGTTAAACTCCCGGCAGATTTCCTGGCTGATAAGCGGATGCTGATTGAATATGCTGAGGGGATTTCATCATGTATTGCCGTTATCAGGCATGATGGTGATAACAAACTGGAAATTGACCGGATGTGGCAGGGAAGCAATCAAAAAGGGCATCAGATCATGGCCGCCCATATTCCGATGATGTTACATCAAGACCCCAGACGGGTGCTGGTGATCGGTATGGGAACGGGACAAACAGCAAGTCGATTTTTGATGTATGCTATAGAACGACTTGATTGTGTTGAAATTGAAAAAAAACTGCCGGGAATTTTACGGCGGCATTTTGACGCTGCCTGGCTCAGTGACCCCCGCACCCGTGTTGTAACTGATGATGGACGGAACTTTACTACCTACACAAAAGCGATCTATGACATTGTATCGATTGAGGTGGGGCAATCTTTTCGCCCGCAGGTAGCCTCGTTTTATACCGTTGATTTTTATCGTGATGTCAAAAAACGGCTCACAAAAGATGGTTTGGCCAGTCAATTCGTGCCGGTTGGCTTTTTTACCGAAAGCGAGTTTCGATCGGTCGTACGCAGCTTTCTTGAAGTGTTTCCCCAGAGTACGCTGTGGTTCAACAAGTATGGTGAATGTATACTGGTGGGAAACGCAACAGACCAGCCACTGCTGAGCAGCACAAGACTTGCGCTGCTCCAGAGTAACCCCGTACTCCGTGCGGACCTCAATTATTCTTTTGATGGCAGCCCGTGGTTTTT
>CAXNJF010000249.1:0-3895 GCA_964202585.1 Trichlorobacter sp.
GCCCCAATGACTCGCAGGGGTATATCTCCCATGTGGCAACACGGGCGATCATCTACATAGAGGCGGATGACCCGAAGATCGGTCTGATGGTTATGATGCCGATCGGGATGGCCGAGGTCTCCTCCTGCATACTGGGCGACAAGATCAAGGCAGGGTACAGGGTTAAGAAAGGGGAGGAACTGGGGTACTTCCAGTACGGTGGATCAACCTACGTACTTGTCTTCAGGCCCGGTGTGATCAAGAAGTTCACCGTTAAGGAAAACGATGACCTGAAGATGGGGCAGGCGATCGCTGTAGCCAATTAAGGCTTTTGGGAGGAGTCACCATGCATCGTTTGTTGTTATTGCTTGTCTGTCTTTTTCTGGCTACCCCGGTATTTGCCGATGCTGACCATCCGCCGCTGGTGCTGGCAGCGGTCCAGAAACAGGTGGCAGAAACCTTTGCTACCCTTGATACAAGCCTGCAGCAAGCTGCTCTGGAACTTGGCAAAACAGGGTTGCAGGGCGAATCTGCCCGGCACGTGCTGCGCAAGACCTGTCAGCGCTTTACTGCTGCGGTTGACTGCAGCACGGTGGATGCCACAGGCCGGATGCTGACCGTTGAACCGGCCCCCTACCGGCGCTTTGAAGGCAAGGATATCTCAGGCCAGTCGCAGGTACAGCAGCTGCAGAAGAGTCGCAAGCCGGTCTTTAGCCAGGTCTTTCGCTCGGTGGAGGGTTTTGATGCGATTGATCTGGAATACCCGGTCTTCAATCCAGTTGGTGAGTTGATCGGTTCGGTGAGTATTTTGCTCAAGCCGGAAACGTTGCTGGGGGAGATTATCAAGCCGTTGGTGGCAGGGTTGCCGGTGGCGATCTGGGCTATGGATCTGGAAGGACGAGTACTGTATGACCTTGACGCAGGGCAGATCGGTCTGAATCTCTTTACCGCACCGCTGTACCGTCCGTATACCAGCCTGATCAGGCTGGGTAAGAAGATAGCCCGAACACCGCAGGGCAGCGGTTCCTATCGTTTCAAAGATCAGGCAGGGCGAGTGGTTGCCAAACAGGCCTACTGGCAGACCGTGTCGCTGTATGGTACTTCATGGCGTCTGGTCGGCATCCATCAGGATCCGGCTGCCGGTGCTGCACGGGCCGGTCTCCCCGGCAGGACCGTCCCGATTGCAGAAGGGTTGCAACGGCTGGCAGCACAGACAGGCCTGCAAAAGGCTCTTGTCACAGGCGATAACAAGGCTGTCACGGGATACCTGCAGCATCTTTACGAGCAGATGCCGGGGGTCTATGCGGTGCAATGGATTGATTCCAACGGTGTGAACCGTCTGGGATACCCGACAGAACATAGTCTGATAAACTACGATTTCCACAGCAACAAGGCCCCCAGCGATCCTCAAACACTGGAAATTCTCAACCGGAAACAGCCTGCTGAGCTTAAGGCGCCGCTCTTTGAGGAACGTTCCGGTCTCTTCCGGTTTCAGCCGGTATTCAGTGGTGACCGCTATCTGGGGATGATCTACAGCATCAGGCTGGAGCTAAAATAGTGTCTCCTCTGATGGAGGTGCATCTGCCGGCAAGCAGTAGGATGAATTCAGGTTTTAGCCGAAGCATGCGGTATCTTCTCTGTTTGTTGCCCTGTCTGTTGGTGCTGCTCTTCGGTTGTAGTCAGAAGGGGCCGGAGACGTTCGTGATCGGCATCTCCATGCCAACCCAGCGAGAGGAGGGCTGGATTCGGGCAGTAAACTACCTGCGGGCGGAGGCGGTAAAGCGCGGGTATCTGGTAAAGCTGCAGATATCTGACAATGATGCTGCCCGCCAGTTGGCTCAGTGCGAGAACCTGATTGCCCAGCGGGTGCATATCCTGGTGGTGGCGCCCCACGATGCCTCGGCAGCCTCGATTATTGTGGAGAAGGCCCACCGGGCCGGGATCAAGGTCATTTCCTACGACCGGATGATAACTGATGCGGCTGTTGACCTGTATCTCTCCTACGATAACGTGAAGATAGGGGAACTGCAGGGGGAGTTCCTTACCCGCACCGTTCCAAAGGGAAACTACGTGGTGCTTGCCGGTGCTCCCACCGACTATAATGCAAGTCTGTTCAAGCAGGGGGCCATGAAATACATCACGCCTCTGGCCAGGCGGGGGGATATCAGAATCGTCATGGATCAGCCGGTAAAGGACTGGCTTCCTTCTGAGGCGATGAAGCTGGTGGAGAACGCCCTGACAGCACACAAGAACAGGATTGATGGCATCCTTGCACCCAACGACGGCACTGCCGGTGGAGCTATTGCCGCCCTTGCAGCGCAGAAGCTGGATGGCAAGGTGCCGATCACCGGTCAGGACGCGGAGGTTACCGCGGTCCGCCGTATTCTGGAGGGGAAGCAGAGTATGACGGTTTTCGTGGATGCGCACCGACTGGCTGAAGAGACCATCATTGCCGCCCGCCAGCTTTTCGACGGTGAGACTCCAAAGCTGAATGCCAGCACCTTTAATGGCCGCCATGATGTGCCTTCACACCTGCTTACCCCGGTTCTGCTTGATAAACACAATATTGAAAAAGTGCTGATAGAAAGCGGCTATCTGAAACGGGAAGATGTGATGAGAGGGACATTGCGATGAGATACAGGTCACAGGGAACAGCATCAAGCCGCCATACACACGTCGGACGAGTCATGCCTGTGATACACTCTATGTCTGTTATTGCTGCAATGCTCTCTCTGATCTGCCTGTTCACCCTGCTGTGCGGCTGTAGCCGAAACTCCGCAGATGCCTTCGTGATCGGCATTTCCATCCCCACTCAGCGGGAAGAAGGCTGGATTCGCGGGGTAAACTTTCTGCGGGCGGAGGCGGCAAAGCGCGGGTATCAGGTAAAGTTGCAGATATCCGACAACGATGCAACCCGGCAGCTGGCCCAGTGTGAGAACCTGATCGCCCAAGGAGTGCATGTTCTGGTGGTGGCACCCCACGATGCCTCAGCCGCCTCGGTGATTGTGGGCAAGGCCCACCGGGCCGGGATCAAGGTCATTTCCTACGACCGGATGATCAAGGATGCGCCGGTTGACCTCTACCTCTCCTACGACAACGAAAAGGTGGGGGAGCTGCAGGGGGAGTACATTGTCCGTAAGGTACCAAAGGGGAACTACGTGGTGCTTTCCGGCGCCCCCACCGATAACAACGCGACCAAGTTCAAGGCCGGGGCCATGAAGTTCATTCAGCCTCTGGTTGACAAGGGGGAAATCAGGATCGTCATGGAGCAGTCGGTCAAGGACTGGCTTCCTGCTGAGGCGATGAAGCTGGTGGAAAACGCCCTCACCTCCAGCAAGAACCGTATCGATGCCATCCTGGCCCCTAATGACGGAACTGCCGGAGGTGCGATAGCAGCCCTTGCAGCGCAAAAGCTGGATGGAAAAGTGCCGGTGACCGGGCAGGATTCAGAGGCTTCTGCTGCACGCCGAATCATGGAGGGGAAGCAGAGCATGACGGTTTTCAAGGATGCGAGCCGTCTGGCTGAACAGACCATTATTGCAGCCCGGAAGCTGGCTGACGGGGCTGATCCGGGGGCGAACACAACCGTTGCTAACGGCAGGTACCGGATCCCTGCCCGTCTGCTGACGCCGGTTGTGGTGGATCGAAACAATCTGGAAAAGGTACTGATCGAGAGTGGTTATCTGAAACGGTCGGACGTTGCAGCAGTTGGAAAATAGGAGCGTACCGGTATGAATGAACAGATCCTTGAGATGCGCGCTATTGTCAAAGATTTTTCCGGTGTCAGAGCACTAGACGGGGTTTCTATTGGGGTTCGTGCCGGAGAGATCCATGCCCTGGTGGGTGAGAACGGGGCCGGCAAGTCAACCCTGATGAAGATTGTAAGCGGTGTCTACCCCCACGGCAGCTATCAGGG
>CAXNJF010000250.1:0-3894 GCA_964202585.1 Trichlorobacter sp.
GATGCTTGGGCAGCACATAGACCCCTACCGGATATTTGCCGGGGTTGCAGAAGATCTCGATCTGGGCAATGGTCTGGTTGGCAAAGGATGAAGACATGACATAGCTGGGGTGGCCGGTGGCGCAGCCCAGATTAACCAGACGCCCTTTAGCCAGCAGAATGATCCGGTTGCCAGAGGGGAGGATGATGTGATCCACCTGTGGCTTGATCTCTTCCCACTGGTACTGTTCCAGGGCGGCGACCTCGATCTCGTTGTCAAAATGGCCGATGTTGCAGACAATGGCCTGATCCTTCATCTTCAACATATGCTCATGGGTAATGACATGGTAGTTGCCGGTACAGGTCACAAAGATATCGGCCTTGTCAGCGGCATACTCCATAGTCACCACGCGGTAGCCTTCCATGGCAGCCTGCAGGGCACAAATCGGATCGACCTCGGTCACCCAGACCTGGGCTGAAAGGGCGCGCATCGCCTGGGCCGAGCCCTTGCCCACATCGCCGTAACCGCAGATCAGGGCCACTTTACCGGCGATCATTACATCGGTGGCACGCTTGATGCCGTCCACCAGGGACTCGCGGCAGCCGTAAAGGTTGTCGAACTTCGATTTGGTTACAGAATCGTTGACGTTAATGGCCGGGAAGGCCAGTTCGCCGCGCTCATGCATCTGGTACAGACGGTGTACACCGGTGGTGGTCTCCTCGGTCACCCCTTTGATCTGGGCGATACGGGTGGAATACCAGGTCGGATCAACGGCCAGCTTGGCCTTGATGGCAGCAAACAGGATCGTTTCCTCCTCAGAGCCGGGGTTGCTTAACACGCTGGCATCTTTTTCGGCCCTGGTGCCGATGTGCAGCAGCAGGGTGGCGTCGCCGCCGTCGTCCAGGATCATGTTGGAGAATCCACCGTCAGCCCATTCAAAGATCTTGTGGGTATACTCCCAGTAATCCACCAACGATTCGCCTTTAACCGCAAAGACCGGTACGCCGGAAGCCGCAATAGCCGCCGCAGCATGATCCTGGGTAGAGAAGATGTTGCAGGAAGCCCAACGCACTTCCGCCCCCAGCGCCACCAAGGTCTCAATCAGCACGGCGGTCTGGATGGTCATGTGCAGGGAGCCGGTAATCCGGGCGCCTTTCAGCGGCTGGCGGGCAGAAAACTCCTCACGGATCGCCATCAGGCCTGGCATCTCGGTTTCGGCTATTTTAATCTCTTTACGGCCCCAGTCAGCCAGGGCGAGGTCGGCTACAATGTAATCATTCATTTTATGGGCTCCTTTTCCTTTGAAATGGTAAGGGTTTGTACTATGGCAGACAAAAAAAAGCAAGCCGGGGACGACAGCTCCCCGGCCTTGCTGCACCTGTTAAACGAGGCCTTGGCTGTTACGTTAAAAGAGCTGCTACTCCCCGAACAGCTCATCAAAAATCACCTGTACGGTGGTGATCTTGTCCGCCTTCCAGGCATTGCTGCCGCAGAAAACCAGTCCGGTCTCTACATCTCCTTTTTGAGCACGATCAAGGGCGGTAACGATACAGAACCGCTCCCCGGATTCCTTGTAGGAGCATTTTTTGAGGCAGCCCATCCGGCAGGGGGTGTGGTGATCCAGATCATATTGGCGGATATTGGGGGTGTTGGTCAGGATCGCCCGGCCCGGCAAACCGGCCGGTGACATCAGCAGGCCGATATCCTCTTTCTTGCAGTTCAGGTAGGCCTGCTTGAACTCATCGGCAGCGTCACACTCTTCAGTGCAGACAAAGCGGGAGGCCATCTGGACCCCGTCAGCCCCTTCGGCCAGGGCATGTTCCAGATCGGCCCTATTCCAGACACCGCCTGCTGCTATCACCGGCACTTCGGTGTGGTACTCATCACGGAAAAACTGCTTGATGCCCCGCACGGTTGCATACTGGTCATAGTCGCCGGTGCCGATATTTTCCATCTTCTCACCCAGGTGGCCGCCGGCGGTATCCGGGTCTTCCACCACTACGGCATCGGGCAGGCGATGGTAACGTTTTTCCCAGGTACGGGCGATCAGTTGGGCTGCCCGTACTGATGAGGCGATCGGCACCAGGGCCACATCCGGGGCATGGGCGGTCAGCTCAGGCAACGAGAGCGGCAGACCGGCACCGCAGACTATTACCTGGGCTCCGGCTTCAATAGCCGATTTGACCAGAGCCTCAAAATCAGAAAGGGCTACCATCACGTTCACCCCGATAATACCGTCCGGTGCGATAGCGCGGGCTTTTCTGAGTTCAGTCTGAAATGCCTGAGTTTCGGCCTGAAAATAGTTGGTACCGGTGTAGTGGTCACTGTTCAGCGCAATCCCGGCTGCAGCCACCAGCCCGATACCGCCACATTTGGCCACATGTCCGGCCAGACTGCCGCCAGAAATACGAACCCCCATGCCTCCCTGAATCAGGGGAAAGCGGACAGTGTGTTTGCCTATCTTCAACGCTTTGTGCATGATCATCTCCTCTGCTGAGTTTCTGATGTTAGTCATATACAACAGCAAGATGAAGAGAGGTGTAATAGTTATGTAAAACCGTTATCTGGCAAAAAACTACAGCTCAAGCTCAAGACCGTCATAGGCCAGATCTATCTGCATCGGATAATCGCTGCCGGCATGGATACGCAGGTATGCTCTGGTTTTTGCAAGGGTATCATCAAGAATTCCGTCATCATGGGTGTGCTCCATGTGGAAGAGACAGAGCCGTTTTACGCCGGCTTTCACAGCCAGTTCCACGCCAACAAGGTTGCTTGAGTGCCCCCAGTTTTCCTTGCTGTCAAGGGCATCGAGCAGTGTGTACTGGGCATCAAAAATAAACAGATCTGCATTACGAATACATGCAAGAAAGGGATAATCGTCGGCTGTGGCATCGTCCTTATGCTCCGCGTCAGTAGAGTAGACGAGTTTTTTGCCGTCTTTGACAAAGGCGTAGCCGTATGAATTGCCAGGATGCTGTTGGGCAATGGCCCTGACCTCAAGCCCTGCAATCCGGTACGTCTGGTCGGGATCAAGCGTTTGAAAGCTGATTTCTGCACGCATGTCATGCAGGCCCACAGGGAAATGCAACGGCTGCTGCTGGTTCTCAAAAGCCTGTTGCAATCCGGGGTGGCAGCCATAGATGTGAATCCGGTTACCGGGGATATAGGCAGGGACAAAGAAGGGAAAACCCTGGATGTGATCCCAGTGGAGGTGGGAGAGAAAAAGATGCACTACGGTGGGTGAGGTTTTCCCGGCCCGTGTCCCAAGGAGATGATTACCAAAATCCCTGATGCCGGTACCGGCATCGCAGACGACGTATGCATCACCGCCGATAACCTCGACGCAGGAGGTGTTGGTTCCGTAACTGCCCCTGACCGAGAAGGGTAGTTCCTGGCGGATGAACCGCAGGATTTCCTCATCGGAATCAAACGTATGCCCCTGTGCGGCTCGCAGGGCTTTGACAATCCTGGCCTCAATCGTCTGAAATGTCCGGGCCGCAGGCAGCGACCCCCGGGTTCCCCAGAAATGAACGTTCACTGAGCCTCCAATCCGGTTTCTGTCAGGCTGATTCCGGTAGAATCACCGACTTGAACTTCTGGAGCAGGCGGGGGCTGAAGACATCCTTGCCCACACTCTCCATCAAGGTCATCGCCTCATCTTTCGCCATAGCCTTCTTGTAGGCCCGGTTTGAGGTGAGGGCGCTGAATACATCGCAGATTGCCGTAACCTGTGCGGTTCTGGGGATTTCTTCACCGGCCAGCTGGAAGGGATAGCCTTCACCATTGTTCCGCTCATGGTGATACCTGACCGCTGCCAGGGTAATCTCGCTGAAGCCCCCCAGATCCCGCAGGCATTCGTAACCCCGTTCGGCATGTTTCTTGATCAGGTTGTACTCGAAATTGGTCAGAATATCG
>CAXNJF010000251.1:0-3881 GCA_964202585.1 Trichlorobacter sp.
CACAAGAGCACCAGAGGAGTTGTTCAATGATTCAGGGTATTGCAGGACTTATTACCATACTGGGTGCAGCCTGGTTGTTAAGTGAAAACCGTCGGATTATACCCTGGCGGATGATGCTGGCAGGGATAGCGCTACAGCTGACGATAGCTCTGTTCATGCTGAAAGTGCCGTTGTTACGGCAGCTCTTTTGGGGACTTAACACCGTTGTGATCGCCTTCCAGGATGCAACAACGGCTGGCACCTCGTTTGTGTTTGGCTATCTGGGGGGCGGGCCGTTACCGTTTACAGAGACAAAACCGGGCGGTTCCTTTTCCCTGGCTTTTCAGGCGCTGCCGCTGGTGCTGGTGATTGCCGCCCTGACCGCCCTCTTGTATTACTGGCGTATCCTGCCAAAAGTGGTAGAAGCCTTTTCCTGGCTGCTTCGTAAAACCATGGGGATCGGCGGCGCGTTGGGTGTGGTTGCCTCCGGCTGTATCTTTTTGGGGATGATCGAATCACCCCTGCTGATCCGGCCCTACCTGAACAAACTGACCCGCAGCGAGCTGTTTGCCATGATGGTGACCGGGCTTTCCTGCATCGCCGGTACCATGCTGATACTGTACGCCACTATATTGCAGGGTAGTATTCCCGATGCATTAAGCCACATCCTGACCGCATCCATCATCCACGCTCCGGCAGCCCTGGTGCTGGCCTCCATAATTGTCCCGGAAACAGAGCCCCAGACCTTTGGAGACGATATCGTGCCCTCAGACGCTTCAAGCGCCATGGATGCCCTTTCAAAGGGAACCTGGGACGGTCTGCAGCTTCTGTTCAACATCGTTGCGATTCTGATTGTGTTTGTTTCGCTGGTGAAGTTGGTCAACATCGGGCTGGGACATCTGCCGGATCTGCAGGGCGCTCCGCTGACCCTTGAGCGGATGCTTGGACTGCTGATGGCTCCGGTTGTCTGGCTGATCGGCGTACCGTGGGAGGAGGCCAGAACTGCAGGATCGCTGATGGGCACCAAGATTGTGCTTAACGAGCTGCTGGCCTATATCGATTTTGCAAAACTGCCCCAGGCCGCGCTGGGAGAAAAGAGTCGGATCATTATGACATACGCCATGTGCAGTTTTGCCAACCTCGGCAGTCTGGGGATTCTGATCGGTGGGCTCGGCTCGCTCTGCCCGGAGCGCAGGGACGAAATTACCGGCATGGGGGTGAAGGCATTGATCGCGGGGGTGCTGGCATCGCTGATGACCGGAGCAATTGTGGGGATATTGTAAGCGACCGAACCTTCAACAGGGATTGCCTGACAGACAAACCTCTCTGAGATGTCCCTGTGCCAGCAGACGTTCTGCGGTACATGGGCCGCTCAGTTCCAGCACCTGAAAATCCGCCCGCTTTCCCACTTCCAGAGAGCCAACCTGCTTTGCCAGACCTATCCCTTCAGCGCCACCACGTGTTGCCATCTGCAGCAACTCTTCCGGCGAGAATTCCCCCTTGTAAACATCCAGTGCAAAGCGGATCTCATCCCAGAGCGAGAGTGAATCATTGCTGGCCAGTGAATCAGTGCCCAGGCAGAGCGGGATCCCCAGCTTTTTGAAAAGATGCGCCGGCGCTGTGCCGACATCAAGACGTTCATTGCTACGGGGACAGAGACAGATGGTAGCCCCCCGCCCCTTGAGCAGAGCTGCGTCAGCTGGCGTCAACTGAACACAATGCACCGCCAGGGTGGATGGCCCCAGCAGGCCTGCACTATCAAAATAGCGTGCCGGAGTAGTTCTGCGGGGTGATGGCAGATAATCCTGCCATCCAACCAGAGGGTACAACGCATCAGCCAGGGGGCCGCTGGAATCAAACAGAAAAGTATCTTCATCGGATGATTCAGCCAGATGCAGGGCCAGGGGAAGATTGCTCTTCAGCGCTGCAGCGGCTATGAGCGGCAGCACAGCTTCGCTCAAGGTATAGGGGGCATGGGGGGAGAGACCCGGTTGCCGGGGGCCGGTCATGCCGTGAGTGGCGTTTAGCGCGTTATTCAGGCGCTGTTCAAAAAGTGCCGGTTCCTGACCGATCAGCTCCAGATACAGCCGTCCGCCAAGAAGGCTGTCAGCGTAACCTTCCAGCAATTCCGGGGTTGTTACGATATCGCCGACAGAAGTAGTTCCGGCTCGCAGGCAGGCGGCAATTCCTGTCTTCACGGACTCAAGGTTTTCGGCAAGGCTGACACCGCGCCGCACCTTGACCACCTGGACAATCCAGTCCACAAACCGGCGGGGATGGTAATCCAGCCCGCCTTGCAACCGCCAGGCCGGAAAATGGGTCAGCTCCAGATGGGTATGGGCATTGACAAAACCGGGCATCAGCACGCAACCGGGGTAGTCGCCTGTCGGCTGGCCATAGCGGCTGATCAGATCGCCGGATGTTCCAACTTCCAGAATATGACCGTCCTTTACGGCCAGTGCGCCACTGGCAATCGGCGGGTGTCCGGGGTTATAGAGCCAGGAGGCGGTATAGAGCGTGGTGGTTGACATGCCTGTAGAGTACCACGAATTAGAAAAAGGTAAAATTACTTCGATGGAAGGATGCACCAATACTATAAGCGGGTAACCAGACGTGCCACATCGATCAGAAGGCTGCGATAATGATCCGCTTTGATGATTCTTAAAAGCCTGCAGAGCTCCTGCTCTTCCTTGCAAGCGTAGGGGAATTCAGGGTCGGCAGCAATAACGTTGTCAGGATTGAAAAAGAATGAGGCTGTAACATCAAGCGCTGCAGCCACAGTCTGGATATTTTCAACATTAAGTTTGTTACGACCATTTTCATACCGTTGCACCTGCTGATATGTAACATTCAAGAGTTCAGCAAGTTTCTCTTGTGACATTCCCAAAGCAGTCCTTCGACGTTTAACCGCCTGGCCGATCTCTTTGCTTGAAACAATCTTAGTGGAATTGTTGTTGGATAACATGCCCAGAACTATACCAAAAGCAGCTTTTAAGCTGCTACCGCTCAACAGGGGTGTAGTCCTTGACGTATGCACTCCATAAGTAGTAAAGATTAGTTATGTTTGATTGAATTTAACCAACTTTTAATAGTCGTCCCTGTCAGATCTTGCCACATAAATATAATTATTCACATCAAGGTTTCCCTACATACTCCACGTCTTATAAGCACTATAACGTACCAACTTATTGTCTTGTTTAGTCTGCCAGACACTTCAAGCAACGTGCCGTTTACACCGCCTGGGAGACACCGCACGTTGTTCATAAGTAAGGAATAAATCGATGCCTTTGAAGGTTATTTTAGCAGATGATCATGCGATGCTGTGTGAAGGCATTAAATCCCTTCTTGAAAAACATGAAGATATTACAGTCGTTGCCTGTGCACATAACGGCAATGATTGTGTCGAACTTACCAGGCAACTTAAACCTGATATCGTACTTATGGATATTTCGATGTCTGGTGCCATAAACGGTATTGAGGCAACGCGAATTATCACCACACAAAAATTACCTACCAAGATCATAATATTATCACTTCACTGCAGCATTCAACATGTCTATATGGCTCTCTCGGTAGGCGCTTTGGGATACGTGTCTAAGCAAAATGTTTATCGTGAGCTCGCAGAAGCTATCTTTAACGTAGCGCGCGGCAAGGAATATTGGTCACCTGATATCAGACCAAAAGTTGAAGAACTACGACTTAATAAAACACCCTTTCGAGGTCCGCTGGAAAGTTTAAGCACGCGAGAGTTGCAAGTTCTAAAATTAGTCGCAGACGGAAGTACAAGTGCCAATATGGCTGAGATATTCGGCATATCATCAAAAAGCGTTGAAACATATCGCAGCAGACTAATGACAAAACTCGGAATTGCGACTATTTCCGGGCTTGTCAAATTCAGTATA
>CAXNJF010000252.1:0-3867 GCA_964202585.1 Trichlorobacter sp.
CCGTAGCCGGTAGCTTCGGTACGCACCAGTGAACCACCCCAGGTCAGGCCTTTGCCGGTCAGGACGCCGGGCTCGTAGCGGTTGGTGATCCGCTTGTACTGGCCGAACATATAGCCGATCTCACGACCGCCAACGCCGATATCGCCGGCCGGCACGTCGGTATGCTCGCCCAGGTGACGATACAGTTCAGTAATAAAGCTCTGGCAGAAACGCATTACTTCGTCATCGGACTTGCCCTTGGGATCGAAGTCGGAACCACCCTTGCCGCCGCCGATCGGCAGGCCGGTCAGGGAGTTTTTGAAGATCTGCTCAAAACCGAGGAACTTGATGATGCCAAGATAAACTGAAGGGTGAAAACGCAGGCCGCCCTTGTAAGGTCCCAAAGAACTGTTAAACTCAACCCTGAAACCACGGTTGATGTGAACCTGTCCCTTGTCGTCCTGCCAGGGTACCCGGAAGATGATCTGACGCTCAGGCTCGCAAATCCGCTCAATGATCTTACGCTCAAGATACTGGGGGTGCTTGACAACAACAGGGCCGAGGGATTCAAGAACCTCAAGCACAGCCTGATGGAACTCGGTTTCACCGGGGTTGCGCTTCAGCACGTCATTGTAGATGCCTTCGATTTTTTCATCCAACTTGGCCATTGATGCCTCCTTTGTGTGCAGAACCTTGGTTCTGTGCTGTGTAAACCTGGTACGTGTTTGCAACCACTGTGCCTAATAGCGCATCATGTGCCCGCATATTATGCAAAACAGCTGAATTGACAGTATATATAGTATGCATGTCTGGGCAATGACCGCAGCGACCCTGTTCGTTAGCAAGCTGCCGCAAGCTATTGTGTGTTTTCAAATAACTCTGTTTCTGTCTAATGAGTAACTCGTTTAGTTAAACCATAATTACAGCAGCAATAATGAATTCAACAGATTAGCTCTTGCATGATTTTTTTTGATGCAGTATGTAGATCCGCTGTTACCCAATGACCACCAGGGCAGTTATATCTGCCAATAAAACAGGCATACCGAGGATTCCCATGCTGATTGTCGCTTGTATCAAACAAGTCCCCGATACTACCCAGGTCAAGATTGACCCGGTAACCAACACGCTGGTGCGGGAAGGTATCCCCTTTATCATGAACCCCTACGACACCCATGCCATGGAGGCGGCCCTGCAACTGAAAGATCAGTTCGGCTGCAAGGTAGTGGTGCTTTCCATGGGGCCGCCCAATGCCGAGGCAACCTTGCGCAAGGCGCTTTCTGCCGGTGTTGACCGGGCGATCCTGCTGTCTGACCGGGTCTTTGGCGGTGCCGACACCCTGGCCACCAGCAAGGTGCTGGCCGCTGCCATCAGCAAACTGAATGATGAAGTGGAACCGGTGGGGCTGGTGATCTGCGGCAAACAGACCATTGATGGGGACACAGCTCAGGTGGGGCCGGGGATTGCGGTGCGGCTGGGCTACCAGCAGCTGACCCTGGTTGACAAGGTGGAAGAGCTGGATCTGGCCGCCGGAAAGCTGGTGGTCAGCCGTAAGCTGGAAGGGCGCCACGAGCGGGTTCAGGCGCCGCTGCCGGCCATGCTGACCGTGGTGCGGGAGCTGAACCGCCCCCGCTACCCCACGGTGCCGATGCGTCTGGCTGCCATTACTGCCGAGGTGGAGGTCTGGAACAACGAGGTGCTGCAGCTGGATCCGCAGACCATCGGCCTGAAAGGTTCCCCCACCTGGGTTTCCAAGATCTTTTCACCGGAACGGGACAAAGGGGAGATTGTTGGTGATGGCTATGCCGATCCGGAAGGAACGGTTGATCTGCTGCTGGAAAAACTGATGGAAAAGGATCTGCTACCACTTTAAGGGTCAAGGGTCAGGGGTCAAGGGTCAAGGAATCTGTTTTTCTTGCCCCTTGCCCCTTGCCGCTTGCCCCTCACCTTTGAGGGACACTATGACAGAAACGCAACCAAAACTGAAAAAACCCCGTGGCCGCGCCCGCCTGCTGGAAGGCAGATGCATCGCCTGCGGCGCCCGCTGCGAAAGCTCCTGCCCGGTCAACTGTATCAGCATGAATGATGCCGGTGAGCCGCTCATTGTTGCTGAAAAATGTATCGGCTGCGTCAAATGCGTCAAGGTCTGTCCGGCCGAGGCGATCGAGATGTGCTTTACGCCTGAGGAACAGAAGATTCTTGATCAGCTGGCTGCAGCAGGTACCGCTGCACCTGTTGAGGATGAGGATCCTGAAGCAGCTGCCCTGGCAAAGCTGCAGGCTCAGTATCGCGGGGTCTGGGTTTTTGTTGAGCAGACCGACGGTGAGGCGGCCAAGGTCTCCTGGGAACTGCTGGGCAAAGGCAAGGAACTGGCTGCCAAACTGGGGGTTGAGCTCTGCGCGGTAGTAATCGGCCACCAGGTTGAGCCGCTCTGTCACGAAGCGTTCAGGTATGGCGCAGAAAAGGCCTACCTGCTGGATGCGCCGCTCTATGCGGACTACCGTACCCAGTCCTACCTTGAGGCGATGTGTCATCTGGTCACGCAGCACAAGCCGGAGGTGATCCTGATGGGAGCCACCGGCATGGGACGGGATCTGGCCGGAGCCGTTGCAACCCATGTCGGCACCGGACTGACAGCCGACTGTACCGGCCTGGATATCGATGACAAACGCAATCTGATGCAGACCCGGCCTGCCTTTGGCGGCAATATCATGGCCACCATCATGTGTGATAAATACCGGCCCCAGATGTCCACCGTGCGGCCCCACGTGATGCAGATGCCGGAGCCGAAGGCTGGCGCAACCGGCCAGATCATCCGCGACAGCTTTACCGTGCCTGAGGATCAGATTCTGGTCAAGATGCTGGAGATCATCCGGGATGGTGACAGCAAGCACAAGATCGACATCGGCGGCGCTGAATTCATCATCTCCGGCGGACGGGGCATGATGGGACCGGACAACTTTGCCCTGCTGGAAGAGCTGGCCAAAGAGCTGAACGGCGTGGTGGGGGCCTCCCGCTCGGCTGTTGATGCGGGCTGGATGCCCCATGACAGACAGGTTGGACAGACCGGCAAGACCGTGCGACCCAAGATCTACATCGCCTGCGGCATCTCCGGTGCCATTCAGCACCTGGTGGGGATGCAGGATGCCGACCTGATTATCGCCATCAACCGCGACAAGGACGCCCCGATCTTTGAGGCTGCCCATTACGGTATTGTCGGCGACCTGTTTCAGGTTGTTCCGGCCATGACAAGAAAAATCAGAGAACTGAAAGCGAGGGGCAAGGGGCAAGGGGCAAGGGACAAGTAGAAGTCCGCCCCCCTCGTGACCCTTGACTCCTGACCCTTGACCCTTTGAGGTAAACCATGACACCAACCCCGACGATATTTGCTCCTTTGTTCATTGCAGCCACCGCCCTGTTTGTCTGGAGCTGCTGGAAACGGCTCTCACTGACCGCATTGGGGAAGCCGGAGAACCGCCTGGACACCATCGGCCAGCGGATCGGCGATACCCTGCGCTATGCCTTTGCCCAGAAGCGGGTGCTGGCCAAGCCCTCCGGCCTGATCCACGTCGCCATCTTCTGGTGCTTTCTGGTGCTGATGATCGCCAACAGCGAATTCCTGCTGCACGGCCTGTTCCCGGCGATCAACTTCACCAAACTGCCGGACAGTCTCTTCATGCCCCTGATGCAGATGATCGATGTGGTTTCACTGATCACCCTGCTGGCGGTGATTGCAGCAGCGATCCGCCGTGTCGTTGCCCCCCCGTACCCGGAGGCCCGCACCTTTGAGGCGTTCTTCATCCTGTTTCTGATCGCCCTGCTGATGCTGGCCAACTTCGGGGTCAATGCCGCCAAGATTTCCCGCTTCCAGGGGCCGATGCTGGGGCTGGC
>CAXNJF010000253.1:0-3859 GCA_964202585.1 Trichlorobacter sp.
TCAATCCCGCTCCCGGCACCCAGGTGCAGCACATCCTCCCTGCCGTGGGCCGTCACCATCACCAGATGAGGCTGGGGATCGAGCTCCAGCTGCCTGATCGTGCCGGCTGCTGTTATGCCATCCATCTCCGGCATATTCCAGTCAAGAAAAACAATCCGGTACGGCATCCCCAGGCCGCGAACCCGCCGCAGCTCATCAATAGCCTCCTGGCCGGATGCAACACTCTGAACCTCAAAACTCATGGTCCGCAGCAGGCCGCAGAGTACCATCCGGGCCATCTCATTGTCGTCAACCACCAGCATCCGGGCTCCGCGCAGATCCGGATGGGGCAGCTTCGGAACCGGCCTGATCCGGCCCAGCTCCAGACGGGCGGTAAACCAGAAGGTACTGCCGACCCCCAGGGTGCTGGAAACCCCCACCTCGCCCCCCATCAGTTCCGCCAGACGACGGCAGATAACCAATCCCAGTCCGGTGCCGCCGTAGCAGCGGGTGGTGGAGTTGTCGGCCTGCTGAAAGCTCTGGAACAGTCGCTGCTGCTGTTCTTCACTCAGACCGATACCGGTGTCCTCCACCGCAAAGTAGAGTACGGTGTCATGGGGGGTCCGTTCCCGCACCTGCACCCTGATGGTGATCCCGCCCTGCCCGGTAAACTTGGCGGCATTACTGGCATAGTTCAGCAGGATCTGCCCCAGTCGCAGGGCATCCCCCTTCAGATGGCCGGGCACATCGGGATCAACCTGCACTGCCAGCTCCAGCTGCTTGCTCTGCAGCTTCTCATGGATCAGCGGTTCCAGGGTAGCCAGCATTTTTTCCAGCTCAAACTCTTCATGCTCAAGGTCCAGCTTGCCGGCCTCAATCTTTGAAACATCAAGAATATCGTTAATTATCTGCAACAGGTGGTGACCGGCCCCCTTCAGCTTTTCCAGATACTCATGCTGTTTTCGGGTCAATCCGGTTTTTAACAGCAGGTGGGAAAGGCCGATAATCGCGTTCATCGGGGTACGGATCTCATGGCTCATATTGGCCAGAAATTCTGACTTGGCACTGTTTGCCGCCTCTGCGGACTCCATTGCCTGCCGCAATTCCGTGGCCATCCTGTTCAGCCTGCGTTCCGTAACCACCGCCTCGGTCACATCCTGCACCGAGATAAAGGCCCCGATAATGACACTGCTCTCATCCCGCAACGGCCCAAAGGTGCAGTGTTGCTGCATCTGGGGCAGAAGATCAAAGGAACCGTGGGGGTTGCGCATCGGGAAGAGATAATGATGCAACTTTTGCGAGTAGGCTACGTAATTGCCAAAGGCAAAAACACTCTTGATGCTGCGCACAAAGCTGCCTTGTGCCAGATCCGGGTAAAACTCGGCAAGTGGACGATTAATGATCTCGTCAGCGTTGATACCGCTATGCAGCTCCATCCAGCGGTTCCACTCAATAACCACCAGATCGCGGTTCAGCACAACCAACCCCAGGTTGATGGCCGCTACTATTTGCTGATAGTCATACATAGGGAGCCATGAACCGGGCTATGGCCTGCTTCAGCCAGGGCATGGTGCTGTAACGGCAGATCATGAACTGGTAACCATTCACATTGTACTGATCGAACCCGAACACATTCTTGAATACAATCGCAAAGCAATCGGAATTATGCGTAAGTGTTATAATGGTTTCCTGTACCTGGTCATGGGCAAAGAAACGGGGCGGATCATAGGAAACCACATCCCCCAGCAGTTCGGCCACCTTACCGATACAGGCCCCCATAATCAGGTTACCGATCTCCATCAGGGTTTCCCTTTCCAGCACCTCGCTCCCCTCATACTCTGACTGTTCCGGCAGTTCATCACTAAAGACACTTAACAGCTTGCGCCGCTCAGCGTGGGGAAAAACCAGAAAACTGCTGCCGGTGAACCTGCCGTAAAAAAACTGGGTAATCATGCTCAGATCAGTACTCTCCGACAGCTCCTCATACAGGAAGCTGACGAGTTGATCAGCTTTGATGATGGCAATGTAGGGCACTGAAAGCATGACGTGCAGATCGATGATCTCAGCCAGATCAGCGGCAGCACGGCCAAAACCGATATTCATGATCTCCTGCAGGGCATCCTGCTCAAGCTCGTTTAGCTGCTCATGCGGAGTTGTAGTCATGATTGCGTCCTTTTGGAACAGAAACTGCCCACGTCATCCAGGGAGCAGGGCTCAATCAGCTCCCCCAGTTGCTGGATCTTGTCACCATACAGGCTGGCAAGGATCGGCTGCCGATGCTGGAAAAACGCCTTATCCATCAACTCCAGAAACTCTTTACCCGATATCCGGTAATTACCCGAAAGTGATCTCTTTCTGAAAAAAACCATCAGGGATCCTTCCGCTCGACTACCGGGACGATCAACTGATCCAGCAGGGCAAGCGCTTCATCAAAACCAAAGGAATCAATCAGGGAACCCAACCGGATCACTTCAGGCCCCAATACCGCTGCAATCGGATCCCGTAACCGGGTAAAGAGACGGCTGGCCTCAAGATCATCAGTTTCCAGCAGGGTGCGCAACCGTTCCAGTTCCGGCCTCAGGACTGGCCAGTCCACGGCAGCGGTTGCCGTGTGCGGTTCGGAACGCTTCAGCAATGCCGGAATCAGCTGATCCATCAACTCGGCCAGCTGGTCAACTGCCTGCTGCAAGCTGTCAGGCGGCTCACCCTGCCTGATCCGGTTCTCAAGAGAGGCAGCGGCGGTTTGCATCTGCACCAGCCCCAGAGCGCCACTCACCCCTTTCAGGCTATGGGCATGGCGGCGGGCATCATCAGCCCCCCCTGCTGCCAGAGCCTGCCTGATCAGATCCGGATCGTTGGCGTGCTCACGGGCAAAGCGCTGCAGCAGGTTAACCAACCGGTTTTTCTTCCCCCGCACACTCCGCAGCCCTGCAGCAAGGTCAAGACCCGGCAGCTGTGCCAGATCCGGCAGCTGATCCGGCAGTGGCGACAGCGCAAGATCCGGCTCAGCGGAGACACTGCCAAAGGGCAATTCCACCCAGAAAGTGCTGCCTCTGCCCGGTTCGCTCTCAACGCCGATCTGCCCGCCCATCATGGCGGTCAGCCGCTTGGAAATGGCCAACCCCAGACCGGTACCGCCATACTGTCGGGTCGTGGAGCGATCTCCCTGTTCAAAGGCATGAAACAGACGCTGTTGCTGTTCTTCAGTCATACCGATCCCGGTGTCACTGACACAGAAACGCAACCAGATCGTCTCCCCCTCGTTACGGACCAGACGGACCCGCAAGGACACGCTGCCCTGTTCAGTAAACTTGAGCGCATTACCGGCGAAGTTCAGCAGGATCTGGCCCAGCCGCAGGCCATCGCCATGCATGTACAACGGCAGTTCGGCAATATCCATGATCAGCTCAAGCCCTTTGTCGACAGCCTTTTCAGCCAGCAGAGAGCTTACGGTTGTAATTACCCGCTCAAGTTCAAAAATGGTCGGCTCCAGCGTCATCTTACCTGCCTCGATCTTGGAAAAATCAAGGACATCATTGATGATTCCAAGCAGGTGCTGGGCTGCATGGGATACCTTGTCAAGCTGTTGCTGCTGGTGGGGAGTGGCCTCTTTTTTCAGCAGGTGGGTCAGCCCGATGATGGCGTTCATCGGGGTGCGGATCTCATGGCTCATGTTGGCCAGGAAAACGCTCTTGGCCCGATTGGCCGCGTCGGCCTCCTCCTTGGCCGCAGCAAGCTGGATCTCGGCGCGGCGGCGGGTATAAATCCGCCAAAGGTCGTTGCCAATGAGTTGGAGCTCGCGTACATCCGTGTCGTCGTAGTCCGTGGGCTTGTTGCCGACCCCGATGAGGATGCGCACCAGCCCATCGTCGATCACGGG
>CAXNJF010000254.1:0-3819 GCA_964202585.1 Trichlorobacter sp.
TGCCGTGGTGTTAGAAGCGGTGTCTCCCTTGCCGATGGAGAGCTTGCCAAAGGTCTTGCTGGTCAGTGATATTTCGGCCCAGCGTTGGTTGAAGTAGTCTCCCGGCGCCTGGTTGGTTTGCGAGACCACTGCTGATTCATCCGGTGCTATGGCAATTTCGATCCGGGTTCCCACCGTCAGGTCACCGTTGATTCTGGCCGTTCCGACAAACCTGACCCGGCTGTTACTTGCATCGTTATCAACCGGGTAAACCTTGGTGCTGCTGCCGTCATTGGTAATGTTGAACGCCCGGTTGAGCTGGCCGGAGATGGCGAGCTTGATCCTGTCATTGCCGGAGCTGATGGTTGGCGGGACTACTGTTTGTAGCGTGCTTGTTGCAACAGGTTGATCAGGAGGAACCGGTTTCTGCAGGGCAGTGATCTGCTGTTGCAGGTTCTTCAGTACCTCTGATTGCATTTGGATCTGATCAGACTGCTGCTGCAACTGCTGTTGCTGTTTGTTGACGGTCTCCTGCAGCTGCTGCAGAAGCTGAGGATCAATGGTAACCGATGATTGGGCGCTGCCTGAAACCGGGATTGTTGTCAGAAACAGTGCAACTGCACCTGTTGTAACCATATTACGCATCTGATGCTCCCTGTCTGACGGCTTGGATACAGGCTACCAGTTTTTGCAGCATTTCAATTGGCACAATCGGTTTTGCAAGATAGTCATTCATACCTGCGGCAAGGCAGGCTTCCCGGTCTTCATCCATCGCTGCAGCGGTCATGGCGATGATTGGAACATACCTGGAAACGGCTAGTTGACGGATCAGGCGGGTAGCCTCTATGCCGTCCATAACCGGCATTTGCATATCCATTAAAATAGCATCAAAAACAGTGTCTTGTGCCAGCTCAACCCCTTCTTTTCCATTATTGGCAATCGTTACCTGCAGTCCGGCCTTGGTCAGAAATTCCTTGGCAACGTACTGGTTGAGGTGATTATCTTCCACCAGCAGGATGCAGGCATGCCTGATCGGTTCGGCTACCTCAAAAGGATTCAACGGTTTCAGCTCTGCTGCAACCTGCTTCTCCTCTGCCAGACCCAATACTACCGTAAAAGCAAACGTGCTGCCTTTGCCAGGACTACTACTGAGGGTGATAGTACCCCCCATCAGTTCCACCAGATTTCTGGCAATGGAAAGCCCCAGTCCGGTGCCACCAAAGCGGCGCACAATCGATCCGTCTGCCTGGGTAAAAGGTTGGAACAGCTGTTCGGCCTGCCGGCTGTCAATGCCGATGCCGGTGTCAGAAACCTGAAACCTGACCAACACTGCGTCAGGGCGTTTTTCAGCCAGTTCAGCCCGGATTGTGACGGAACCTTGTTCGGTGAATTTGACCGCATTACTCACCAGATTGGTTACTATCTGATTAAGCCGCAAAGGATCACCCACCAGCCGTTGAGGAATGTCAGGGGCAATGGTCAGCGCAAGTAAAAGATCTTTTTCTGCAGCGCTGGACTCGAAGAGACGTAAGACCTGTTCCAGCAATTCAGGCAGATCAAGTTCCCGTTCTTCAAGGGTAAGCTTGTTGGCCTCAATTTTTGAGTAGTCAAGGATGTCGTTGATGATGTTTAACAGGTTGAGTGATGACAGCTTGAGGCGTTGCAGATAGTCCTGTTGTTGCCGGTTAAGATCGGTTTCAAGGGTCAATTGGGTCAGGCCGATGATGGCGTTCATCGGAGTGCGGATCTCATGGCTCATGTTGGCCAGAAATTCACTTTTTACCTGGGTAGCCGACTCTGCTGCATCTTTTGCTGTGCGTAACTCTTCCTGCTGTTGGTGCAGCAGGTTGTTGGTCAGATCGAGTAGTTTGATCTGACTCAGCAGGAAGCGGGTCAACAGAATGACCAACACGCAGAGCAGGGCAGTGGTTATCCCTTGTTTGATGGTGGTACTGAGCCAGTCAGCAGTGGCCTGGTCTCTGCCAAAGGAGGTGATTGCCACCACCGGGTAGTTATCCAGTTTATGATAGGAGATGATCCGGTACTCAGCGGCAATATTTGATTTTTTGTTGTGGTAGGTTCGGTATGGCTGTTCCTCGACATATTTACGAAAGAAAGCGGCCGTCTTTTTCCCGCTGGCATAGACTTTTTCGTCTGAAGGGACCAGAATCAGGTAATCACCATCAGTTGTTGTTGCCAGGCTAAAACGTCCGTTACGACCGGCAACGATAGAGCTGTACAGCTTTTCAAAATAGCTGATGTCAAAGAAGACCAGCGCAACCCCGGAAAACTTTCCGTCAGGGGTTTCCAGTCGTTTTGACAGAATAAATCCCCATTTTCCGGTGCCAAGGGATTGCACCGGGGGGCTGATATGGATGTCGTCGTTCTTGTTGTCGCGGTGATAGATAAAATAGGGGCGTTTTGAAACATCGGGAAAAGGGATTGTCAGATCATGGGAACTGGCCAGCACCTTCCCGTCAGCACCTGCAACGGTTATGGCGGAGATCTGGGGGATGTTGGCGTCATGAGTCTTCAACAATCGGGTAAATGCACTGAGATTCTGTGTTTGAACTCTGCCCCGACCGAGGTCTAGATGTCGGACAGTGGCTTGCAGAGCGTGATCAGCCTCGGAAATGGCTCGCTCGGCATGTTCTTTCAGTGCACGGGCGTAGCTTTGTGACTGATGCTCTGCGTTGGTGATGGCTACCAGATACCCATTGTAACCGTTCCAGATGGTGAGGATAAGCAGCGATGCAAGCAACAGCGAAACGCTGAAGAGAATTCTTCGACGCAGGCTATGGTAATGGGCAAGTAGCAACTGCTTGTTTTCCGGTTCGGAACTCATGCCGTCCTCTTCAGTTTAACCGCCTTAATAAAGGGCTATTTAATCCGAAACACCATACGCTGTTGACAAGATGTCGTCAATCGAGGTTTTAAAACGGTTTGAGAAAATTTGGTGGTTCCCCCTTCACATTTTTGCAAGCTGTGGCATACTTGTAAAAATACTTTTTCACTTTGCTGGCGAGGTGCAATTATGAAAGTAGCGATTCTGGGAGCAGGACACGGCGGTATCGCCATGGCTGGAGATCTTACGTTGGCTGGACACGAGGTGAGGCTGGCGGCAACACCGGACCATGCCACCAATCTTAAGCTGTTGATGGCCTTTGGCGGGATTATGGTTGAGGGAGTGACCTCAAGCGGTGCACCGGTTGGTTTTGCAAAACCGGCCATGATGACCACAGATGTAGGGGCAGCCCTGAAGGGGGCAGAGGTTGTGATGGTGGTGGTTCCGGCCTTTGCACAGGAAGAATACATGCGGGCCTTGATCGAACAGGGGGAGACCGGACAGATTGTGGTCTTTAACCCCGGCAAGTTTGGCACCCTGGCCTTTGCCAAGATGCTGCGCATGGCTGGCAGGCAGAACGATTTCCTGATAGGCGAGACCAGTTCCTTTATCTTTGCGGCCAAAACCAAGGGGCTGGGGCATGTCAACATCAAGGCAGCCAAGGAAGAACTGCCTTTTGCCGCTCTTCCGGCAGCCCGGACCGCCGAGGCACTCTGGACCCTGACCGATCTCTATCCCCAGCTTTCCCCCAGCATGGGTGTGTTGCAAACCAGTATTGACGCGCCTGGTTTGATCATCCACCCGATCTCCACCCTGATGAACATGAGCCGGATTGAGCAGATGGGGCCGTATCGTAATTCGCACTACGATATTACGCCATCGGTTGGCCGGATCATGGAGGGGGTGGACAACGAGAGGATGGAAATAGCAAAGCTGCTTTGCCGCGAGACCTATTCTTTCATGGATACCATGGAGGTGCTCTACAAGGTGAAGGG
>CAXNJF010000255.1:0-3814 GCA_964202585.1 Trichlorobacter sp.
AATCCGATGGTTATGATTCTGGGAGCCGGTATTATCGGTATGATTATCTAGAAGGTGGTAGCACGGAGGCATTTCAATGGCAGAACGAACCGTATTGATAGTTGAAGATGACGAAATGACTTCGGCAATGCTTGAAATGATTGTCTCCGAGGCAGGCTATCAAGTGCTGATCGCATCGGATGGTGTAACTGCCATTGAGCTCTACCGGCAGCACGAGCCGGTTATTGTGCTTTTGGACCTTAATCTGCCGCAACTGAATGGCTATTCCTTTGCTTCACTGGTCAGAAATTTTTCTGATCACAAGCCACGCATTCTAGTAGTCACTTCAACCCCGTCAGACTACGAGCAACACCTGAAAGAACTTGCTGACGGCTGCCTGACCAAACCGGTCAAGCGGCAGGAGTTGCTCGACCTGCTTGCATAAAAGTTCGTGCATTTTAGCACAAGAAACGCTATAGAAGACAAAAGATGTCCTGTTGTTTATTTGCAGGCCTACCACACATACAAGGAGACACAACCGGTGATTGAAAAAGTACAGGCAGTACTTGAACAGGTCCGTCCCATGCTGCAGCGCGACGGTGGAGATGTTGAACTGATAGAGGTGACCGCAGACAATATTGTAAAGGTTAAACTGCAAGGAGCTTGCGGATCCTGCCCGATGTCCACCATGACCCTCAAAATGGGAATTGAAAAAGCGATCAAGGAGCAGATTCCTGAAATCGTTGAGGTGCAGCAGGTTCGCTAATCACAAGGATCAGTCGTGACAAACCAGAAAACCCGGTTTTTGCCGGGTTTTCTGGTTGTATCTGTTCCTGTTAGTATTGGTTAACCGATCAGTCTGGCTCCAATGTGACTCAGTGCTGGCCATGCTACGTAAAGGGCTGCACCTGATGCAAAGAGGCCAAACACGCCAAGCACCCTTCCAATGTATTTCCTGTCATCTAAATCGGAATAACTGACTTTAACTTTCATGGTATAATTCCTCCCTAATTTGGTTTAAATAATGGTTTAGTTGCTGGTTTGGGTGTTAGTTAATCAGGCTAAGAAAACCACTGACGGTTCCGGCTGCCGACCAGGTAATGAATCCACCCAGGAAAACTGCTGCCCCTGCGAACAATGCCAAGCTGCCCTTTGCGGTGGTTTCTGCCAACAGAACTGAGAAATTGTTTTTTGCTTTCATGACGGTCTCCTTTGTTTTGTATGATGCGTATCGTATAACTGGTATCGTGGTGTGGCATCCTGTTGCGTGCCGTTGTTGTTTTTATAACTAGCATGTAGCGTGCCAAACGAAGAAAAAATCTACTATAATTTTAATTAGTAAATATTTACGGCTAGTTGAAAGACTCTGCAGCAGAATTGCACGATTGGATTATTATGGGCAGGCAGCTGAATGTTGCAGCTATTCATGCAACAAATAACTCCATAGTCACTCATCAACATACCGTAATATCAACATATAGTCTTATGTTGCATGCAACAGCGTTGCGTTGCAGCATCCAAATTGCAGCACTGGCACAGGAGCAGAGCACCAGAGAATGAAAATCAAGCGGCTCGAGATTTTGGGGTTCAAATCGTTCGCAGACAAGGCTGTGCTGGACTTCCAGCAGGGGGTGACCGGCGTGGTCGGCCCCAATGGGTGCGGCAAATCCAATATTGTGGACGCCATCCGTTGGTGCATGGGGGAACAATCGGCCAAAAACCTGCGTGGCAAGGCGATGGAGGACGTAATTTTTATCGGGAGCGACAACCGCAAGCCGTTGGGTATGGCGGAGGTTTCCCTGGTTTTTTCCACCGAGGATGGCCGCGCTCCGGCCAAATTTCTCGAATTCAGTGAAATCCAGCTCACCCGACGCCTTTACCGGGATGGTGAGAGTGAGTACCTGATAAACAAGACCCCCTGCCGCCTGCTGGATATCTCGGAACTGTTCATGGATACCGGTGTGGGCACCAAGGCCTATTCAATTATAGAGCAGGGTAAAATCGGTCAGATTCTCCACTCCCGCCCGGAAGAACGCCGTCTGTTGATTGAGGAAGCCGCTGGTGTCACCAAATACAAAAACCGCAAACAGCTGGCTCTGAAGAAGATCGATGCAACCCGTCAGAATCTGGTACGTCTGGCGGATGTGTTGGGTGAAATCAAACGCCAGCTCAACAGCTTGCAGCGTCAGGCAAAGAAGGCGGAAAAATTCCGTGAGTGCCGCGAAGAGCTGCGTGAGATTGATCTGCTCTTTACGCTCCATCAGTCAATCAGCCTGAAAACCAGCCAACAGCAGATCGAGCAGGGACTGTCTGAACTGCAGCAGCGGCTGCAGGAGGTTCTGCACGCTGCCGATGTAGCAGATAGCCAGGCGGAGCTGCAACGGATGACCATGCTTGAATCGGAACAAAATCTGGCACTTCATCAGGAAGAGCAGTTTCGCATCCGTAGTGAAGCTGCAACCTGTGAAAGCGGTCTGACCTTCCGGCGCAAGGAACGTGATACCGTTACAGAGCGGCTAGTCCGGCTTGAGACGGAACTGAAAAGCATCTCTGAACGACGGGGACTGCTTGCTACCGAGCTGACCCGCTTGCAACAACACAAACAAACTGCTGGCACTGATCTGGCAACTGCAGAAGCACAGCTGACTATCCTGCTGGAAGAACAACAAGAGCAGGAACAATGCTTTGAGGAGCTGAGCCGAAAAATTGATACCCAACGCAGAGAGCTGTTCAGCGCCACCGGTGAGGCAGCCCAATGCCGCAACCGTCAGGAGACTGCGCAGAAACGGCTGTCCATTCTTGAAGAGCGACTTGCGCGCCACAGCCATGAGCAGACGCAGTTTTCTGAGAAGCTGGATGAAAACAGCCGTAACCGTACTATGCTTGGCGAGGAGCTGCTTCGTTGTACACAGAAGCATCAGTCGGCTACAGCTCAGCTTGCACTTCTGGCTGAGCAGGAGCAGATGTTGAAGTCTCAGCTGCCTGAACTTGAGCAGATGGTACAGGCCCGACGGGATGAACTGAGTCAGATCCGTTCTCGACTCACTTCACTACAGGAACTGGAAGCCCAGTTTGCCGGATACGGACAAGGGGTGCGACGTCTGATGACTGAAGCGCCGTTCAGGGATCGTTTGGGTGGTATGCTGGCCGATGCCCTGCTGGTACCGGAGAGGTATGAGGTAGCCGTTGAAGCGGTACTGGCCGAACGTCTGCAGACGATCATCTGTGATACGCAACAGGATCTTTTCAGTTCACTTCAGTATCTGCGTGATCATGCTGCCGGTCGCGCCCAGCTCGCTTTTCCCGTAGAAGAGCTCTCTACCCAAGCGATTATCGATGGTACGATCCCCCTGCTTTCGCTGCTTGAGATACGGGGTAAAGCAACGGCACAGGCCAAACGGATGTTGGGCTCAATCCACCTTGCAAAGGATCTTGACACAGCCCTGACTCTGGCCAGGCTCCACCCTGATCAAACCTTTGTCACCAATCAGGGAGATGTTGCTGCACCGGATGGCACGGTAAGCGGGGGGGCTTCCGATGCTGATCAAGGCGGGATCATCCACAAAAAGCGGGAAATCCGTTCACTTGAACTGCAGGTAGAGAACCACACCCTGGAACTGGCTGACTGTGAGGTCAAACGTGATCTGATACGCAGCGAGCTGCAGATCGCCGGTCAGGAGCTGCAGACAGCCCGGGCCGGTCTCCATCAGCTCGACCTGGTTCTGGCTGGCTTGCAGAAGGATCAGCAGCATGTTGATGCTGAAGAGACCCGCCTCAATGAGCGTCTGAAACTTCTGGTGTTAGAACGGATTACGCTTGAGGAGGAGCAGACCGG
>CAXNJF010000256.1:0-3809 GCA_964202585.1 Trichlorobacter sp.
GGCACAAATACCCTTGAGCGCCATCAACTGCCCTATCTGCCAGAGTGAAAGACCAAGCACCAGCATCCAGAGCAGATCTGAATACCGGGCAAATTCTGCTGTTGTCAGCAAAAGCGCAACAGGATAAGCCAGCAGAGCGGTAAGTAATGTCCCCACGCCTGAGCAAATGACGGCAAACAATATTGTACGCACAATCAGCCGTCGTGCTTCAAATCGCTGGGCCTCAGTTGTCATAGTGCCTGCTCGCTCATAAATAATAGGAACCATCAATTGATTAATGATGGCAAACAACAAGTTGACCGGAGAAGCTGCAATCTGGAACAAAGCTGCATAAATACCAACGGATGCGGCTCCTGCAGTCAGTTGCAGAACCCAGCGATCAGCATACAGGGTAACCACAGTAAACAGGGCATAACCGGCAAAGGGGAGAACAAATGCCACAAACTCACGCTGTGCCTGGCATAGCTGTTCCTCCTGCGGCACCATCTCCAAACGGCTTAACTGCCGTTGTTTACCACGAAACCTGTTGTATTGCCACAGAACCACCAGCAGAGCACCGACGCAGTACCCCTCCAGCGCGGCTAACCCGCTGCCAAACAGTATGACCGCTAAAATTGCACAGCCGATTCGCAGCCAGACATCACCAATCTGGGCAAGGGTGGCATACTTACGATCACGGGCCGCGTTCTGCCAGGCAAGGAACGAAACACCAACTCCGCTGATCATCCCGAATATGAGCCCAAAAAACACAAGGCCGCCCCACATCCCCCCCAGGAACTAGGACACCAGAACTGATGCGCCAATAACCAGCGGGACAAGCACCATGAGCAAACGGCTATGGAACCGGTATAAGATCCCAAAGTAGACCATTCCTTTACCAGCGTCACGGTATGGCGCATAAAAACGTGCTGCTGCGTTGGAAAGGGGATTATGCAGAAAGGTTGTCAGAAAACCGGCAATGGTCAATCCAAGGGCCAGATGACCGTATCCGGAAGGCCCCAACTGACGGGTAAGCAGCTTGATGCCGAACAGACCACCCAGAAAAGCTGCGGCATGCCCCGTCAATACCCAAAGCAACTCTCCACGTATACGGCGCAGCTGTCGTACAAAAGAGAACATGAGAGGTTAGTATAACCGGCTAGGGCGCATACTGTTCCACAAACCACCGATACGCATCCCGCACCCCTTCTTCCAGCTCAATCCGGTGCTGCCAGCCCAAGGCATGCAGACGGAAGGAATCAGCCAGCTTGCGAGGGGTGCCGTCCGGTTTGGTGGTATCAAAGATCAGCTCACCGTCATACCCGACCACTTTTTGTACCAACTGTGCCAGTCCGGCAATACTGATCTCCTGGCCAGAACCGATATTCAGCAAAGCAGGTGCGTCAGAATAGGTCAGAAGCTCATCGTACCGTTGCGTAGCAAGGGACATCAGAAAACAGCAAGCATCAGCCAGATCATCCACATGCATGAACTCCCGTAGCGGTGTACCGGTCCCCCAGACCGTGACCTCTGTTGAACCAGATTCTCTGGCCTCATGAATCTTCCGGATTAAAGCGGGCAAAACATGGGAACCGGTCAGGTCATAGTTATCACCAGGGCCGTAGAGGTTATTAGGCATAACAGCCAGAAACCGGGTTCCATACTGTTCATTATAGGACCGGCACTGCATGACTCCGGCAATCTTGGCAATGGCGTAGGCATCATTGGTCGGCTCCAATGGCGAGGTCAGCAGGTATTCTTCCTTGATCGGCTGTGGTGCCAGCTTGGGGTAGATGCAGGTACTGCCCAGAAACAGCAGCCGTTTGACATTGGTTAGATACGCATGATGGATGACGTTGGTTTGAATCATCAGGTTGTCGTAAAGAAATTCTGCCTTACGGGTACTGTTGGCGATGATCCCTCCCACCCGCGCCGCTGCCAGCAATACGTAATCAGGCCGTTCCTGCTCAAAAAAAGCTGCAACAGCAGACTGATTGCGCAGGTCCAGTTCTGATGATGGCTTCAAAAGCAGATTCCGGTAGCCTGCCAGTTCCAGTTTTCTGACAAGAGCCGACCCAACCATCCCGCGATGGCCGGCCACAAATATTCGTGCATCAGGCTGCATTCTTTTTCTCCAAAAAAACGACGGGAACCTTGATTGATGCCGGATCAGCGCCAAGATCCAGCAGGGCATGGTAGAGTTCGTCAGCGCGATTACGGGAACTGATCATGACCCAATGCACACCTTTCAGCATGGCATGGGCCAGCGAAACCACGTCGTGCCCCATAAAGCGGGTACCAACCGATTTGGTATCCATTACCGTCGTCACCTCGATCCCTGCCTCTTCAAGCGCCAGCCAGGCAATGTCGGTCACACCTTCAACACCACAGAGTGCAATCCGCTCGACACCTTCATCCTTCAAACGGACACAAATCTGGCGGTATTCGTCACGCACCACCGAGATGATCCGATCAAGATACCGTGCATGCTGCAGGGCCAGACTGCGGAACATCTCGCCCCCTTTCGGCGTCAAATGATAGGTGCAACGGTTGGCAGGTAATTCTTTGATCCTGATCCAGCCCTTGGCAGCCGCATGCTTGAGATAGCTGTTCACCAGCCCCAGGGCGCTGTCAAGCCGACGGGCAAGTTCTCGCTGTGAAAGGGCATGTTCTCCCGCCAACTCACAAAAAAGCCGGAAGAGTGTGTAGTCATCAAGTTCAGGCTGCATTTTTTTGTTCATACCCTGAACAGTACTCCAGGACAGATCATTTTTCAACCACCAGTAGACGTTGATAGATTGATTCAAGGTACTGCCCACGGCTGTCCCAACTGAACAACTCAACTGAACGCTCTCGCAAACGTCTTCCCTGCTGATGCAGCCGTTCATGATCAAAGAGAGCGTTTGACATACAGCTGGCCAGATCTGAAGCATCACCAAACCGGGCATAGATACCATCGTCGCCCAGCAACTCCCGGTTGACCTCCGTATCAAAAGCAATCACCGGCAATCCACAGGCCATATAATTAAGCAGTTTGCCATTGGCTTCAGTTTCTGAAATCTTTGGAGAAACCGCAAGATCGCCGCTGGCAAGCAAAAAAGGCGCTTCGGCATAGTCAACCCTGCCGGTAAAGGTGACAAAACTCCCGATATTCAACTGATCAGCCTTGTTCCGATACACCTGATCAGGATAGCCCATGATAACCAGATGAAAAATCCGGCCGCGCTGGATTAGCAGTTTTGCCGCCTGCAAGAGCAGATCAGTCCCCTGATAGTGGTTGAGCAGCCCAAGATAAACAATAACCGGCACCTCATTATCAAGCTTCAACCGCTGCCGTGCTTCGACGCGGGAATGATGACGAAAAACGGTTGTATCAACGCCGTCAGGAACGGCAATCGCCCGATCGACCGGCAGTTTCCATTGTTTTGCAAGCTCCTGCAGGCCCGGTGTTGAGCTGGTAATGATCAGGTCAGCCAGTCCATTGATCTTCCCTTCCAGCCAGCTGAACAGCTTATGCAGCAAAGAACCGTTCTTGAAAAAACCGTGATTGAGGGATTCGCCGCTGAGACTGCCCTGATAATCAAAGATCAGGGGGATTCCGCGCAATCGGGCAACAGGCCAGCCGATCAATGTTCCTTCATGCAAATGAGCGTGGATAAGATCCGGCTTGAACCTTCGTGCAACCCCCAGCGCCTTGCAGAGCAAGAGCAGATCAGTCCCCTGATAGTGGTTGAGCAGCCCAAGATAAACAATAACCGGCACCTCATTATCAAGCTTCAACCGCTGCCGTGCTTCGACGCGGGAATGATGACGAAAAACGGTTGTATCAA
>CAXNJF010000257.1:0-3807 GCA_964202585.1 Trichlorobacter sp.
GCGTTTCTGATGGAAAAAATTCGTTCTGACCATCAGAAAGTCAGGCAGAGTGAAGAGGCCTTGACTGGCTTCATTACCACTGCCCACGACTTGATCTTTTGTTGCCGAAAGGATGGGACCCTGCTGTATCTGAACCAGATCGGGACGGATATGGTCGGTAATTTGACAACATCAACCGATGCCGTAAGCCTGTTTGGTCTGACTGATGAAGAAGGTAAAATACTGCTCGCTCGCACGTTTGAAAAAGTGACCAGCCGGGTCGATGTGGGACATTTTGAAATGCGCCTGATCTCCCCCACTGCCGGAAGGGTCGTTGATCTTGAGGTGAGTCTTTCTACCTGCGGAGAATCTCCAGAGCAGGTGATCTGGGGTGTTTGCCACGATATCACTGAGCGAAACCTGGCCCAACGTGAATTAATCAAGCTGGCGCACCATGATGTGTTGACCAGTCTTCCGAACCGGATACTTTTGTATGACCGACTGCAGCAGGCCCGTGCCTTGTCACACCGGATGAAGACCCGTTTTGCCCTCTTGTTTCTTGATATGGACCGCTTCAAAATTATCAATGATACCCTGGGGCATGCCGTTGGGGATGACCTGCTCAGAATGATCGCACAGCGCCTGAAGAACTGTTTCCGTGAAACCGACACCGTTGCCAGGATAGGCGGGGATGAATTTGTTGTCCTGATGTTGAATGTGGCTGATCAGGCCGATATCTGCTCGTTAAATGACAAGCTGCTTCAGGAGCTTGCCCAGCCGTTTCTTGTTCGCAATCATGAGCTTTTTGTAACCACCAGCGGCGGTATCTGTATCTATCCTGATGATGAAGATGATGTTGAGACTATGATGCAGAAGGCAGATATTGCCATGTACCATGCCAAAGCACTTGGACGGAACAATGTTCAGTTTTACAACGACAGTATGGATCAGAATGCGTCCCGTCGTTTTACCATTGCCAATTCCATGCGGCGAGGCCTTGAACGGGGTGAATTCCGGCTGTACTATCAACCCAAGCTTGATGTCTCAAGTGACTGTATCGTGGCTACAGAAGCGCTGGTGCGCTGGCAACATCCGGACCTTGGCCTGCTGGCGCCAACCGAGTTCATTCAGCTGGCCGAAGAAAGTGGTCTGATTGTGGAGCTAGGCGAGTGGATATTGCGAGAAGCCTGTCGTCAGAATATGGCTTGGCAAAAAGACGGCATGAAGGGGCTGCGGGTGGCGGTCAATCTGTCCGGCTATCAACTGCAGCACAGTCGCCTGGTGGAGACCGTTCGTGACGTTCTGAATGAAACCGGTATGCCGGGAGATTGTCTTGAATTTGAGATCACGGAAAGTGTGATTATGCAGAATCCTGATTATGCGGTTGAGGTTTTAAACGAGATTACCAGTCTGGGGATCCATATCTCGATTGATGATTTCGGCACCGGCTATTCATCACTTTCTCATCTGAAGCGGTTCAGTGTGAATACCCTGAAGATAGATAAGTCCTTTGTGCGGGATGTGGAAAATAACAGCACTGATGCAGCCATAGCCACGGCGATCATTGCCATGGGGAGCAGTCTGAACCTGAAGGTGATTGCCGAAGGGGTGGAGACTGAGCAGCAGATGACTTTTTTGCGGGATAATAACTGCGATCAGGTGCAGGGTTTCCTGATCAGTCGTCCGCTACCGGCTGATCAAGCGCTACGGGTACTGCGTGCAAAGTGTATCGGTGAACTGGCTCAGGGGGTAGACGCTCTGAAAGTGCAGTAGTCAGACAGTATTTTTGCATGATCAAAGCAGAGTGGCGAGGGCAGTTCACGAGGATTAAAGAGCTCAAGCTCTGCGGCATCATCATCTGCCTGTGGGACTCCTGTAGCCTTGGCAACATAGACCGTGCTGATCGTATGCATCCGGCTGTCTCTGGCCGGGTCGGAGTAGCATCCCAATAGCTGCAGCTGGCTGATTTCAAGGCCAGTTTCCTCTCTCGCCTCCCGTATGGCAGCAGATTCCAGCGACTCTCCGTAATCGACAAATCCACCAGGCAGCGCCCAGCCGTGGGGTGGATTTTTACGTTTTATCAGGAGAATCTTCTTGTCCAGCTCAATAATAATATCTACGGTGGGAAACGGGTTGAGGTACTGTTTGAGCACTGTGCCGCAGGACGGGCAGGTAAGGGTTTCAAAAGCCATTGGGCAGCTCCGGTACAGTGAAATAAAAAGGGGAAGCAATAACGCTTCCCCTTTAAGTGGTGCAAATGTGATTACCGTTATTTCTTTTTGCCGCCGGAGGCCTTCTTGGAAGCCTTGAGCGGGTTCATCTTGATGTCTTCAATCTTGATCTCAACCTTGACGTGGGTGGCGAAGTTACAGATGCCGTTGGCCCACTTTTTTGCCGGTGCCGGATAGGCACTGCAAACCTGACCGATGCTGCCTTCAACAATCCGCTCACACCCTTCACAATTCTCTACAACGCTCTGGCATGAGCCCTCGGGGAATACACATCCACTCTTTGCCATGAAGGTACACTCGGTACCGGGAAGCACGGTCTGACACTGCATACTTCATCCTCCTCAAATTGATTCAACGTAACTGAATTTAAACTGTAGCAATTCTGAAAAGAAAAAGTCAATACCAAAAACTGAGCAAGCTGTCTATAAGTTTTTCTCAGACGGCAGTTTTTTCATGCCGTTTGACTTGACGCTTCCCCTGCTCTGTAGTAGCCTAACAAGATAAAAGATGTCTTATTCTCTTCTTGTGGAGGGGTCATGGCCCACATCGCTTTCGGTACATCTGGCTGGCGCGGAATCTTGTGTGAAGATTTTACTTTTGAGAATGTAAAAATTGTTACCCAGGCCATTGCTGACTACCTTAAGTCCACTGGCGAGGCAGATAAAGGGGTGGTTATCGGTCGCGACACCCGTTTTATGGGCAAAAGATTTACGGAAGAGGCGGCCGGAGTACTTGCCGGTGCAGGAATCAAGGCGCTGCTCTGCGACCGTGATGTACCTACCCCCGTGATTGCGTTTGAAATTCTGCGTCGGGGCGCTGCCGGCGGTATCAACTTTACCGCCAGCCATAACCCGCCGGAATACAACGGCGTTAAGTTTTCCCCGTCCTGGGGAGGGCCTGCCCTGCCTGAGACGACAAAAGATATTGAGCGTCGCGCTAATGAAATGATGGGGGACTTTTGCTATAGTGAACTGTCTCTGGATGAAGCCAAACGGCGTGACCTGCTGGAGCTGATTGATCCCCGTGAAACCTATCTTGCCGCCCTGGAACAGAAGATTGATTTTGACGCCCTGAAGTCCATCGGTAAAGTAGCTCTGAATCCGCTCTATGGAACGGCCAGGGGCTACCTTGATGCACCGCTCAAGAAGCTTGGCATTCCTTACACTATTATCAATGATCATTTGGACCCGTACTTTGGCGGTCAGCCTCCTGAGCCGTCCGAGTCTCATATCCCTGATTTTATCTCTTTGGTAAAAAATGATCCTGCTATCCGGCTTGGCCTGGCAACTGATGGTGATGCCGACCGTTTTGGTATTCTGGATTCCGATGGTTCATATATTGAGCCAAACTACATCATTGCCCTGTTACTGGATTACCTGATCCGTGTCCGCAAACTGTCCGGCGGTGTTGCCCGCAGCGTGGCCACATCACACTTTATTGATGCCGTAGCAAAAAAACATGGTGTGCCTGTTTATGAGACACCGGTTGGCTTTAAATACATCGGTGAACTGATCACCCAGGACAAGATTGTGATTGGTGGCGAAGAAAGTGCAGGACTGACCATAAAAGGCCATGTGCCTGAGAAAGACGGCATTCT
>CAXNJF010000258.1:0-3790 GCA_964202585.1 Trichlorobacter sp.
CCGGATCCGATGGTGCCCCCTGCAGCAGGGTACGCAGGATACCCAAGCCTTCAGTGAGAGGCGCTGACTGATTCTGCATCCCCAGCAGGGAACTGACCCAGCGACCGGTCTGGCTAACCAGCGCATCCCCCCCCTTACCGTAGCGCACCAGCAAAAAGGTGGGGGGATCTTCACCGACAAAGAACAGGTTCAGTCCGTCACCTGGCCTGACCCCTTTGGGCAACTGCACCTCCAGAGCCTGTCCCCCTACTTGCATCATAAACTTGCCGCCACCCAGTGACTGCAGTACCTCACCACGCAGCTGCTGGCCCGGATGGAAAGCCTTCAGCCCATCCGGCGGGATCTGCGGCTCAACCAGAGCCAGACGATTTCCCTGCATCAACGATTGCAGCAGCTTCAGCACCCCGTCATCAAGCTTGCCATCGGCAGGCAACGCAGAACGGTTCTGCAAAGAACGGGCTGATAAATTGGCCGAAGCGCCGTATATCATGGCCTCATCCAGGATAGCCGCCAATGCGGATGATCCGGGAGGCAAGCTGCTGACCACCTGTTGCAGCCGGGCCATAACGGTTCTCTGCACCTCGTTCTGTCCTTCGTCCTTGACCGCAAGGACGCTTAGCCAACGTGCTGCCTCACTGACATGACTGGGTTGTTGCTGCACCGGCTGCCCCAGCAGGGCAAAAACCAGTTTGGGGTGCTGGGTAACCAGAGCCAGACGCAGGATTTCCCCCTGCACCACCGGCTTTGACAGCTGCAGTTCCAGGGATTCCCCGGCCAGCTGCACCAGCACACGACCACCGGGAAGACGCCCCTGCACCAGCGCATTTGCCTCTTCACCAGGTTGGAGCGGTAACGGCGCAAGCGGCTGGTTGGCCACATCAACCAGCGTTAACCGTGCCCGTTGTGCCAGATTCAGTAACAGCTTTGAGGCGGCATCTTCAAAAAGCTGCGTAGCCCGGCCAGCTGCAGCAGAACCTGACGACTGGGCTGACGTGCCGGGCGGTTGCTGCGCTTCGTCACCCACTTTTTGTTGAGGCTGGTCTAACAAACCGCCGGTGGGCATCACCACTGATCGGCCGTCGGTTTTGTAGGTCAGCACGTCATCCAGGAACCCGGCCAGCACACTGGTTTGTCCGCTTGCCTGGCGCAGCAGATCACTGATACTTTGCAGCGATGAGCGCTGGCCTGGCCCCATAAACTGCTCATTGGATACCAGCAGGGAGAGCAGGCGGGAAGCATCGGACAAGCTGACCGGTGGAGCGCTGACATCGGGCCGGGTCAAGGCAAAAGTGGGGCGGGGATCACTACCGACAAAAGTCAGTTCAATATTCTGGCCCTGGCGTACCGCCATCTGCAGATCAAGGTTAAGTTGCTGCCCCCCGATCTGCACCAGAATCTTGCCCCCTTGGGGCTGACCAAGCACCTCAGCCGTCACCCGTTGCCCCGGCGCAAGGGATAGTATCTGCTGACCGACCCCGGTGCTCGGTTCAACCGGCTCGGCAGGTACAATGGCAAGGTTTGAGCTGCGGGACAACAGATCATAGACCTGCTGTTGTATTTCAGATGCAAGTGCCATGTAGTTTATATCGGTTAAAAGAACACTATCCCTAAGCAGATGCAGCAAAAAGGCACAGACAATCCAGGTGACGATATAACAGAACGGGAGTACGACGTTAAAACCTGCGTAAACCCGCCCTGTTCACCTCATCTGCATGTTCGTCTGCCGCGCCAGCTACCCCCAGACCAGATAGCCTGGCTCATAGATCACACCAAGGTCTTTATGTCTCGGCATCACCCGCACCATGAAACCGTAACGGCCGCAGAAGCGACACTCCAGATCACCGGTAAAACGGTAGTGACCGGCATCCAGCGCTTCGGCAACCGACAGCGAGACGGTTTCGCCCCCCTTGATAATCCCCTGGTTGTCCAGAACACCAAAGTAGCCCTCCACAGCCACTTCATCGGGGTCAATCGCCCCCAGACGAACCTTGACACTAACCGGCAGGCTGCTGCCCACCGCCACAGAATCACTCAGCTTGGCTTCTATCTCCTCTATCCCGACCTGGTTCCAACCGCCAAAAACCCGTTTCTTCCAGGCTGCCAGTTGCTTGGCCAGAGACAGGTCATCAGCCTCAAGACGGGCCCACTGCCGGTAGGAAGGGATATATGACAGCTGGGCATATTCCTCCACCATCCGGTCAGTGGAGAAAACCGGACAAAGTGACTGCATCGAAGCCTTCATCATAGCGACCCAGTCCCTTGGAATACCATCGCTGCCACGCTGGTAGTATAGTGGCACAACCTCTTTCTCCAGCAGGTCGTACAAGGCTCCGCATTCCACCTGGTTCTGGTATTCAAGATCGGCGTACACCTCACCTTTACCGATGGCCCAGCCGTTATTGCCCTGATACCCTTCACACCACCAGCCATCCAGGATAGAGAGGTTCAAGCCGGCGTTGAAAGCAACCTTCATGCCGCTGGTACCGCTGGCCTCCATCGGACGCCGCGGCGTATTCAGCCAGACATCCACCCCCTGCACCAGATGACGGGCCACTTCCATATCATAATCTTCAATAAAGACTATCCGGTGCCGGAACCGCTCCTGATGGGAAACCTGCACAATCTGGCGGATCAGTTCCTTCCCTTCGGTATCGTGGGGATGAGCCTTACCGGCAAAGATAATCTGAACCGGCTGGTCAACGCTGTTCAGAATCCGATCCAGGCGATCCAGGTCACGCATCAGCAGGGTACCCCGCTTGTACGTGGCAAAGCGGCGGGCAAAACCGATGGTCAGCACCTCAGGATCCAGCACTTCAGCAGCAGTGGCGATCTCTTTGGCGGTTGCGCCGACTTTTTTAAGTTGCTCCTTCAACCGGCACCGGGCAAAATCCACCAGCCGCTCACGGGTACTCTGGCGGGTCCGCCAGATCTCGGCATCGGGAATCTTGGCAATCCTGCGCCAGACATTATGGTCAGTCGGGTCATCCAGCCAGCGGTTACCAAGGTAACGCACCAGCAGACTGCCCATTTGCCGAGACATCCAGGTTCGGGTATGCACCCCGTTGGTGATAGAGGTTAGCGGCAATTGCTCTTCCGGCAGCTCCGGCCAGAGGTTCTTCCACATGGTACGGGAGACCTCACCATGCAGCTGACTGACACCGTTGGCATGTCCCGCCAGTTTCAGTGCCAGCACCGCCATACAGAAACTCTCGTACTGGTCGCCCGGACTCTGACGACCAAGTCCCAGAAACTCATCCCTAGAAATGCCTACCGTCTTGATGTATTTGGCAAAGTACTTGTCAAGCAGTTCGGTGGGAAAATGGTCTATCCCGGCTTCAACCGGTGTATGGGTAGTAAAGACGTTGCCGGCTCTGGTCACCTCCAGTGCCTCGCTGAAGCTGATCTTGCGTTTATCCATCACCAGCCTGATCCGCTCAATGGCCAGGAAAGCGGCATGACCTTCATTCATATGGCAAACGTTAGGGATGATCCGCATGGCACGCAGGGCACGCACACCACCGATCCCCAGCAGGATTTCCTGTTGCATCCGCATTTCCTGATTACCGCCATAAAGCTGCGACGTAATCAGCCGGTCTTCGGGGCTGTTTTCCTCCAGATTGGTGTCCAGCAGGTACAGCGGCACCCTGCCCACCTGCACCCGCCAGATGTGGGCCTTGAAGTTATGGCCACCAAAATCCAGCTCCACCTCAAGCGGACGCCCCAGCTGATCCCGCTCCAGAATCAGCGGCAGGTTGTAGAAGTCGTTTTCCGGATAGATTTCCTGCTGCCA
>CAXNJF010000259.1:0-3769 GCA_964202585.1 Trichlorobacter sp.
AACGGAATGATGTCCCCCATGACCTGGTGGCTGTACTCTGACTCGGAGATTGCCAGTCCGGCGATGAAAGCCCCCAGAGCAAGCGAAAGACCGACCTGGGCAGTGAGGAAGGCGGTGCCAAACCCGACAAAGATAATGGTCAGGATAAACAGCTCACGACTCTTGGCCTTGACAACCTGGTTGAAAATCCAGGGCACGGCGAAGCGGGCTCCAAAATGTGAGACCACCACCACCACCAGTGCCTTGGCAGAGACAATCACAATCCCGGTCAGACCATTACCTGCCCCCCCCAGACACGGGGTAAACAGCATCAACGGCACCACACAGAGATCCTGAAAGATCAGGATACCAAGACAGGTTTTTCCGTGAGGAGTATCCATTTCCCCGGCGTCCATCAGCAACTTCATCAGGATAGCGGTACTGGAAAGAGAAACCAGAAAACCGAAGAAGGTGGCCTGCTGCCAGGAAAAACCGGACAGCAACCCCAGCAAGGCTACCAGGACGATGGTAATCCCGACCTGCAGACCGCCGCCCCACAGCACCAGGTGCCTTATCCGCAGCAACTCCTTCAGCGAAAACTCAATCCCGATAGTGAACAGCAGCAGTACAACACCAATTTCAGCCATCTGCTCAACCTGATGAGTGTCCTTGATCAGGCCCAGAGCATAGGGACCGGCCACAATGCCGGTACAAAGAAATCCGATAATGGAGGGCAGCTTAATCTGCCGGAACAACACGACCGTTACCAGTGCCAGACCAAACAGCAGCACCAGATCTTTTAACAATGAAAATTCCATAAACAGTGATTACCTATTGATAGTGATAAGGACAAAAATCAGGCGTTTGCATACTTTTCTGCAACAACTGCTCGAAGTTTTGAGGGGTAAGTGGATGACTGAAATAGAATCCCTGCAGCTCATCGCAATGACGCTGCAACAGAAACATAACCTGCTCCTTGTTCTCAACCCGCTCGGCAATCACCGTCAGGTTAAGACTGTGGGCAAGCACCACAACGGCATCAACAATCACTGCAGCATCATCAGAATGTTCGGCAACATCCTGAACAAAAGAGGTATCAAGCTTGACCCGGTTCAGCGGGAAGTGACGCAGATAACTGAGAGAACTGTAACCGATGCCGAAATCATCAATTGCCAGCGTTACCCCCAGTGCCTTGAGGGCCTGAAGCGTAGCACGGCTGTTATGCAGGTTCTCGATCAGCATCCGCTCGGTCAGCTCCAGCTCCAACAAACGGGATGGAAGACCGGATTGGTGCAGAGCTGCCTGAATTGATCCAATCAGGCCAGGATCCCTGAACTGTCTCGTTGAAAGATTAACCGCAACCCGTACTTCAGGAAGGCCTTGCCGAATCCACTCCGCAGCCTGAGAACAGGCGGTTTCAAGCACCCAACTGCCGATCTGCATGATCAGCCCGGTTTCTTCTGCCACTGGAATGATCCGGTCCGGTTCCACCAAACCAAGTTCATTATGCTGCCAGCGCAGCAGCACCTCCACACCAGTCACCCGACCTGTTGCAAGACAAATCTGGGGTTGATACAGCAGATGAAGCTCATTCCGTTCAAGGGAATGTCGCAGATAACTGCCCATAGTCAGCTGCTCAAGGGCGGCGGCATGCATCTCTGCAGAGTAGAAACAAAAACGGTTCCTGCCCCGTGCCTTGGCCTGATACATGGCGGTATCGGCGTTCTGAAAAAGCGTATCAACGGTAGTCCCATCATCTGGATAGCAGGAAACTCCGATACTTCCACCGGTATAGACCTCACGTTTTTCCAGCAGTACCGGCAAGGCAAGGGTTGCCAGTAATTTGGTTGCAACCTCTTCAACACCTTCAAGATTCTCCAGTGACTCCAGCAGCACCACAAACTCGTCTCCACCCAGCCTGGCCACGGTATCACAACTTCTCAGACAGCTGACCAGCCGACCGGCAACTACCTGCAGCAACTGATCACCGCAACTGTGCCCCAGGGTATCGTTTACTTCCTTGAAATGATCAAGATCAATAAACAGTACCGCCACAAAAGAGTTCTGCCGTTCTGCCCTGACCAGCATCTGGGACAGGCGATCCTTCAACAGCACCCGGTTGGGCAAGCCGGTCAGGCTGTCAAAAAAGGCCAGTCGTTCAATCTCCTGTGCTGCAGCACGACGGTCGGTTTCATCGGTATACAGCAACACCATCTGGTGAACCCTGCCCTGTTCATCCAGCAATGGCGTTCCAACCAGATGGTAGTGACGTCCTTCATGGCAGAAATCATTCTGTTCTACCCGTCGATTGGTGGAAAGCAACTTCTCCAGAATGCACTCTTCTGTTTCATGGCCACACAGCAGGCTCCGCAGATTTTTGCCCAATACTCATGCTTCTCCGGAAAAAAGCGTAGTCATACTATACTTGTTACATGCTGTTACTTCCATCTGTGCATTAACGACAACAATACCGGCGCCAGCTGAATCAAACACCGCCTGCAGCTCATCACGGGTGGCTGCCAGATCGCGGTTTACCCAGTGCAGATGCTCCAGCACCTGCTCAAAGGCATCGGACACAATACCGATCGGATCCAACACCAGCAGAGTCTCATCATCCAGTTCCTCCGGATGAAGAGGAACCGTTCCGATCACCTGCAACAGACGGTCGGTCTTGTTACGGATATATCCGATCAGTTCTTTATTTCTGATCTGCAACTGTTCAACAGCTGCAGATGAACTCTTCTCCAAAGACATCAAACACTCCTGGATATGGAAATACGATAATGGCCATCAGATTTTTCAACCAGAACCTGATACCCCATATTCGTTATAGTCTCGGAAATATGGGTGGTTGAACTGCGATTATCCGTAAGAAAAAGCAGACAGAGAACCCCGGCACGCAGCTCTGCCCTGGCACTGTTTACCTCACGCAGTGCTGTCAGCAGCGTTGAAGGACAGATTTGTCCACGTAGATCAATCTCTTTCCATGTCAGCTCCTGAGACATCCAGCCCCTCCTTCCGGGATCAACGGGGTACCACCAGACGGGTCAGCAGTATACCACCAATCCACGCGCCTGGCAGCATCCCAGCGATAAAAAGAATACTTTGCAATCCCATAACCGGCAGGCCGCCCAGCATATGCCAGACATTGCAGGAGGGGGTCATACGGGAAGCCAGCCCCATAATGACACCCCCCAGCAGGGCTGAGAGCACCTGACGCAGCGGCAACCTGAACTGCATCCGCCATTCGCCCAGACTGATGGCTGACCAGGCTGAACCGGCAAGAATGCCGCTGATTAAAGGAAACTGTACCAACGCCACACCATCAAGCAGCGGCCCCGGCGCACCGGTCACCACCCCGCCCCCCATTGAAGGAACATACTGAAATGACTGTTTTTGAAAGTATACCAGCGTGGCGCAATACTCCGGCGCTACCAGCTGCAGCAGCATCGCTCCCAGCTTTGAAAAGCTGGTGGTAATTCCCATCGGTAATCCGATTACCAACAGAAAGGTTGCGCTGACCAAGGCCAGCCCGATTGCAACCTGCCAGGGCTGCAGGTACCCGTCAACCACCGCCGGTTTCTGCAGTTTGCCTTGGCCATACCAGCGCCAGAGTAACGGCAGCAAAAACAGCAACAGAGCCATCACCATCAACCAGGCAGGAACCGAAAGAAGCTCCGGCAGGGTAATCGCACTGGTGGGCAAGGACAACGCTTTTGCAAGAGTTGACCAGCAGGGGTGCAGCTCTGCATAGAGCGTACTACCGGTAATAAGGCCGATAAAGGCAAGC
>CAXNJF010000260.1:0-3748 GCA_964202585.1 Trichlorobacter sp.
ATGAAGATAAAAACAATCTTATTTATCTGGCTATTGACATTTTGTTTAAATAGGGTATTTACCCTATATAAACTGTAGTATCACTTGTATCATTCAATCCATGATGGTCCGTCCGGGAGAGCTCCATGCTGACAACTCCAAAAAACAGATTTCTGGCACAGTGGGGAACCCTGCTTGTGGCGCTGGTGCTGTTGGCTGGCGCAGTAGTCCACAATCTGTACAATAATTACCAGGATCTGTTGGCTGGTGAGCAACAGCGTCTGTTGACCCAGGTTCGGGTGGTTAACTCGAATCTGGCTGTACAACTGGAAAGTACTGACCGGGTCCTCCGGGCTATCCGGGATGAGCTTGGGGCAATTCCGCCGGAAAGCTGGTCTGCAACCATACCGAACCGTCGGCTCGAACTGCTTGTGACAGGTATCGCCGGTGTTCGTACTGTGCTGGCTATTGATGCCCAGGGGGTAGTGCGTGCAACCAACTGGCAAGAGGTGTATGGCAAAAACCTGAATCAGCGGGAGTATTTCCAGGTAGCCGTGAAAACCCCTGATCCGGCGCGACTGTTTATTTCTCCTCCGTTCAAGACTCTGTTGGGTGTATGGGGAATGAATCTGGTGCGGGTCATTCAGAATAAAAATGGTGGCTTTGCCGGTGTGATGGTGGCTACCCTTGACCCGGTCTACTTCAAAACCCTGCTCACTTCCATAAATTATGCCCCTGATATGTGGTCTGCCCTTGCCCACGGAGGCGGAGCTCTGTTCATCACGGCTCCGGAGCAGGCAGGCCTGGTGGGGTTGAATCTGAACAAACCGGGCTCGTTTTTTTTCCGGCATATCACCAGCGGCAAGCTGGAGAGTATCCAGAGCGGCACCGTATATTCTACCGGCGAAAAGCGCCTGATGGCACAACATACGATCCAGCCTGCGACTCTGCAGATGGATACATCGCTGGTGGTGGCTGCCAGTCGTGATCTGTCGGTTCTGTTCCGGCCGTGGCGGGCACAGGCCTGGAGGCAGGGCATCACCTTTACCAGTATTGCACTGCTTGCAATAACCGCTCTGGCCGGTTTTCAACGCTATCAGCGCAGGCAGCTTCTGCAGGCAGCGCTTGCCGGGCAGGCTTTGCAGGATGCCCGGAAGCTGTTGACCGCTATCATCGATTTCCTGCCTGATGCTACTTTTGTTATTGATAATGACAAGAAGGTGCTGATCTGGAACCGGGCAATAGAGAAGATGTCCGGGGTGCCCAAGGAAGAGATGATCGGCAAGGGGGATCATGAGTACACGCTGCCGTTCTACGGGGTGCGGCGGACACAGCTGCTTGATCTCTTTGATGTAGATGATGAAGAGCTGCAAGCAAAATATGCCAATATCCGCCGTACCGGTGAGGTTCTTGATGCCGAGACCTTCTGCCCGGCCTTGTATGATGGAAAAGGAGCTTATGTCTGGGCAACCGGTCTGCCGCTCTATGATACAGCAGGCAAGCGGATCGGAGCGATTGAGTCAATCCGTGATATTTCCGATCGTAAACAGACCGAGGAATATCTGCGCAAGCTGACCCACGGCATTGAGAACAGTGCCAGCGCCGTGCTGATAACTGATATTGCAGGAACTATTGAATATGTGAACAAAAAATTCTGTCAGTTAAGCGGCTATGTCCAGGAAGAAGCGATCGGCAAGAATCCGCGTATTCTCAAATCAGAACTGACTCCCCGCGAGGTGTTTGATAACCTTTGGAAGACAATTTTGTCAGGAGAGGAGTGGCGTGGAGAACTGTGTAACCGTCGCAAGAATGGCGAGGTGTACTGGTCTATTGCCTCGATCAGTCCACTGCGTAATGACAACGGTGTCATTACGCATTTTATCGCCAATATTGAGGACATCAATGACCGCAAGAATGCTGAAGCCACTATTGAGAGGCTGGCCTACTTTGACCCTTTGACGGAACTGCCAAATCGGCGGATGCTGCAGGACAGGCTGGAGCTGGCTCTCAAGCGCAGCCGTCGTCAGGCAACCGGCGCAGCCCTGTTCTACCTTGATCTGGACAGGTTCAAGCATGTTAACGACAGTTTGGGGCACCCGGCAGGGGATAAGCTGTTGCGTGAGATGGCCAACCGTTTTACGGAAATATTGCGTGACGACGATATCGTCTGCCGGTTGGGGGGAGATGAATTTGCGGTGATCCTGCACGACATCCGTCACGACCAGGATGTCGTACCGGTGGCTCAGAAACTGCTGGAAGTGGTTGCCAGGCCGGTACAGCTTGATGAACGGGAAGTGGTGGTTTCCACCAGTGTCGGTATCGCTTTGTTTCCCAAGGATGGTAATGATGCCAAGACGTTGGAAAAACATGCTGACATTGCACTGTACCATGCCAAGGCGGAAGGAAAGGACACCTTCCGTTTCTTCTCGGAAGAGCTGAACAGCAGTTTCCGTGACCGGATAGCCATGGAACATGGTCTGCGTCAAGTGCTTGACCGTCAGGAGTTGGAACTGCACTACCAGCCCAAAGTCAGTGTCGCCAGCGGGCAGGTTATTGGTGTAGAGGCTTTGGTGCGCTGGAACAGTCCGGAATTTGGACTGGTATCTCCTTTACGGTTTATCCCGTTGGCTGAAGAAACCCGTCAGATTATACCAATCGGCGAGTGGGTGATGAGAACTGCCTGTCGTCAGCAATTGGCCTGGCAACAACAGGGACTGCAGCTCTCCATGGCAGTCAATCTCTCGGCTGTGCAGTTTAAATCACCGAATCTTGTTGAGCGGATTGCCGCTATTATTGATGAAACGGGAATCCGGGCGACTGACCTGGAGCTTGAACTGACCGAGAGTGCTTTGGTGGACAAGCCGGATGAGGTAGTGCATGTGCTGGAGCGGTTACGTTCGCTGGGGTGCGGGATCTCAATTGATGACTTCGGTACCGGGTATTCATCATTAAGTTATCTGAAGGCATTTCCTGTGACGATTCTCAAGATTGACCGCTCCTTTGTGAGGGACCTGGCCCGTGACTCAGGTGACCGGGCCATTGCCCAGTCTGTTGTTAACCTTGCCAATAACCTTGATATGCAGACCGTTGCAGAAGGGGTGGAAGACCTGGAACAGCTGGAAATCCTGCGGCAGATCGGCTGCACCTTCATTCAGGGCTTCTATTATTCACGTCCGGTTCCGGCCGACAGGATTCCTGGGGTTGTGACTTCATTGCAGGGATAGACTATCAGCCCCTCACTCACTGCCCCAGCCACGCTGGGCCTTTGGTACAAAACCGATGAACCGCTCTTTGAACGGCCCGTGCAGTTCAATGCGTTTCTTTGTGCCGTCAGCACTCTCAAAAATGATATGCTCACCCTGTTTTTGGGCAGCTTCATAGCCGATTGTCATGATATTTTTCCTGTCCAGTTCCCAGCAGAAAAATTGAAAAGGAGACTGGCGGATGACTTTTTCCTCTGTCACCACCAGCTTGTCATGTACAATTTGTATGATTTTAAATGAAATAAGCAGTGCCAGAAGCACGAAAATAGCGCCAATCAAAATATTTGCTTTTGTAGCCACGACAAAAAAGCCAAAGAGGCACAGAATCATGACAATCAAGGGGGAACTGATCAGCCAGGTATACTTATAGCCATACTCACCAATCAGGTGATCAAGCATGGCGTCAACCTGCTCCTTGCTGGTAACCCTGTGCTTTCCTAGCATGATCATTTGATTGAAATCTTCAGAGAATCCCATTGATGTCTCTCCTTTCACAACACTCAATA
>CAXNJF010000261.1:0-3746 GCA_964202585.1 Trichlorobacter sp.
GCCCGTGCAGCCCTGCAAGTCAAGGGTATGGTTTTTGGAGCCAATAACCAGGCGCTTGCCACCAAAACAGCCTACGCCGGTAATCCGCTCAGCCAGGAACAGCTTGCCTCCATGACTGCTGAAAAGATTGAAGCAGCCATGAATAACCAGTTCGGTGATTCCCTTGCCAATCTTGAAGTGCAGCCAGGCAAGACAATTCCGTTTGCGATAGTGATTATCAACCCGCCTAAAGAAGGAAAAGACTTCGGGGTTGAACCGGCAGGTTCTACGGTAGCTGCCAGCAAGTAATCAGCTATGATGACAGGTGCAAAAAAGGCTGCCCGGATACCGGACAGCCTTTTTTGCTGATGGTGCAATCGTTTCGTTTATACGATCTCCACCAGTTTGATATCAAAGGTCAGATCCTGGCCAGCCAGAGGGTGGTTGGCATCCAGGGTCACGGTAGTCTCTGTTACTTCAGTGATCAGTACCGGCATGGAGCTGCCATCCTGCAGTACCACTTCCAGCTGTTGTCCTTCAACCGGTTGTATTTCTCCGTCCATCTCGGAACGCTCTACTACCGCCACCATCTGATCATGACGGGGACCGTACGCCTCGTCAGCCGGGATGGTTACCTTGACGTTTTCACCGACCGAAAGCCCCAGTACCGCTTTTTCAAAGCCGGGGATGACGTTGCCGCCACCGATGGTGAATTCAAGCGGCTCGCAGCCGCAATCACTGCCGGTGCCACAACCACCGGAACTGCTGCAGTCACAGCCGCAGCTGTCTTGCTCGGCTGCCTCGGAAGAATCAAAAATACTGCCGTCGTTGAGGGTGCCGGTGTAGTGTACCCGGACGGTATCGCCTTGTTGCGCCTGCGCCATTGGAATGTCCTTTCATACATATAAATAACCCGCCGGGATCGGGACGGGAAACGCTTACAGGGGGGTAACCAGCTGTTCCATCTGGTGCAGGGTGGCCCCTGCAATGCGAAGGCGCTTGTGGCGCGAGGTCTCACCGGAAACAAGCGTGACGGCGGACTTGGGCACCCGGAGCTGTTTTGCCAGAAACTCCCGGCAGCCTTCGTTGGCAGCTCCCTCAACCGGTGGCGAGGTCAGCCGCAGCTTCAATTCTCCTTCATGGATGCCGCAGAACTGGTTGCGGGAGGCGCGGGGCTGAACAAAAACTCTTACGACCAGGTCATCACCTTCCTGTGACCAGGGGACCGGGTGGTTACTGTTCACAGCTGCCGATCATCCTGGCGTGGTTATCCAGCAACGCCTTGAACTCCATTTCAAACTGAAGACGCTGGCGCCGTACATCCTGAATCCGTCCCTGTAGATCAGCCACCTTGCGTTCAGCATCATCCACCAGTCGCCGTGCCTGCAACTGCGCCTCAGAGACGATCAACTCAGCCTCTTTCTGGGCATTGGACTTCATCTCTTCCGTAATCCGCTGGGCAGCCAGCATCGTCTCACGCAGATCCTTTTCCTTCTGGGTATGCTCGGTCAGCTCACGACTTTGACGGTTAGTCTGTTCCTTGAGTTCATTGTTTTCACGGATCAGTCCCTCCATCTCGGAGGCTACGGTCTGCAGAAAACTATCCACATCATCAGGATCCAGCCCACCCAGCATCTTGCCCTTGAACTGCTGCTGTTGTATATCAAGCGGTGTAATTTTCATCAGGTTCTACCTCAGTTTCAGAATCATGCTGTAGTTGGCCAGATACTGGTAAAGGGTGTCCAGAAGTACAATCTGTACGACATAGATCAAGGCAAAAGCCACCAGCGGAGAGAGATCCACTCCTCCCATGTAGGGCAGTTTTCTTCTGATTCTGGACAGGAGCGGCTCAGTCACGCGATGGAGGAAATTTACAATCGGATTGTAGGGATCGGGGTTGACCCAGGAGATCAGGGCAGCCGCAATCAGAATGTACTTGTAGATGGTGAGCAGGCCGCTGGTTAGTTCAACAAGCTTGGCCAGTGCATACAGAATATTACCGAATAGGATCATGGTGTCTGGACCTCCCTGACTACGTGACCGTGCACTATGCCGGAATCCCCCTGGAAAGTCAAAATCTCTCTGTGTCCGGACCTGCCGCGAAACTTGTAACCGCCGGTCAATTCTGCTAATGCTTGAACACCATTTTACCCTATGAAGGATATCTGCCATGCCTGCATCACGCTTTCTTGATCTTTCCATTGAGGCTGCCCTGGCTGCCGGACAGTTGCAGCGCTCACGCTTTGACTCAACCTTTTCAATTGATCTGAAAGGGGCTAAAAATCTAGTGACGGAGCTTGATCTGGCCTCTGAGGCGCTGATTGTAGAAACGCTTCATGGGCAATTCCCCGATCACGGCATTCTGGCCGAAGAAGCGGATTATCCGGCTGGTGACGGGTTGCACACCTGGATCATCGACCCCCTTGACGGCACCACCAACTATGCCCACGGCTACCCCTGGTTTTGTGTCTCCATCGCCCTGGCTGTTGGTGGAGAGCTGGTTACCGGTGTGATTTACAATCCGATGACCGATGAGCTGTTTACGGCCGTAACCGGTGTCGGGGCTTTTCGTAACGGTCGCAGGATCTCGGTGTCAAACAGGCAGCCACTGGCAGGCTCACTGCTGGCTACCGGATTTCCCTACGATTGTGCAACCGACCCGGAGAATAACTTTGCTCAGTTCATCCGGTTTCAAAAGGCAGCCCGGGGCATCCGGCGGGCCGGTGCAGCTGCCCTTGACCTGGCCTATCTGGCTGCAGGGCGGCTGGACGGGTTCTGGGAAGTTAAATTGAAACCGTGGGATGTCGCCGCCGGCACGCTGCTGGTCCGCGAAGCAGGTGGTTTGGTAACCGCCTTTGACGGATCTGTCTATGAGGTGACCAACCACCGTATTCTGGCCAGTAACGGCCTGATTCATGATGAGATGATTGCCACTCTGGCCGTGGAGGAGCGCCCATGAAACGACCCGTTATTGCCATGCTGCTTTCAGCGCTGATCCTGCCGGGTCTGGGGCAGCTCTATCTGGGTCGGCGTATCAAGGGGGTTGTTCTGGTTATGGTGGTCAACCTGTTGCTGCTGATTTCGCTCTTTTTGGTGATGAAGATTGCCAGCCCGATAATCGGAGCTCACCTGACCGGTACTCCGTTAACCCCGTCCCTGATTCTTGAAGCGTTACAGCCCTACGCAACCTGGTCCAGGGTTTTGCTGGCGGCTTATTTCGGCTTGTGGGGGTATGGCGTGGTTGATCTGTTCAGTGCTTTTCGAGAGGCTGGAGATGCACCCCACAATTGACAAACAGCGTTTGTCTGTGCGATAGTGGTACATTCTACGAAGGGACGTTAGCACCAGCCTGTGCAACGAACACCATACATGACACATTCTCAAATTATCGGTAGTGGAGCCGGCCTTCCGGAGCGGGTTGTCGGCAATGATTTTTTCTCCTATCTCGTTGATGATGCCGACGAATGGATCTCCTCCCGCACCGGCATCCGTGAACGGCGTTTTGCCGGTCCGGATGAATCCACTTCGGATCTGGCAGCACAGGCAGCCCACGCGGCGCTGCTGGATGCCGGCATCAATGCGGACGAGATCGACTGCATCGTGGTCGGTACCTCCACACCGGATATGATTCTGCCAGCCACCGCCTGCATGGTTCAGAAAGAAATCGGCGCCAAAAACGCCTTTGCCTTTGATATCAATTCGGTTTGCGGCAGCTTTGTCTTTGCCCTTGATACGGCTGACAGCTTCATCCGTGCCGGCAAGGCCCG
>CAXNJF010000262.1:0-3746 GCA_964202585.1 Trichlorobacter sp.
GGCAGTTCGCCGCCGGCCTGGTTCGGCAGGTAATGCTCGGCAATGGCAGCGGCAACGGCTTCGTCTTCGCCATCATGCAGGGCGTATTCACGTCCCATGATCCCCTGCACTTCCGGGAATTCACCAACCATGCCGGAAACAAGATCCGCTTTGCACAGGAAGGCTGCCCGTGAGGCCTGTTGTTTGACAGCCGGATTCAACTGGTCAGCCAGCTGCTCTGCCAAGGCTCTGAAGCGCTCCATCTTTTCATAGGAGGTGCCAAGTTTCTGCTGGTAGACCACACTTTTGAGCGATTCTACCCTGGACTCAAGTTTTACCTTGTGGTCTTCGTCAAAGAAGAAGCGTGCATCGGAAAGGCGGGCACGCAGCACCCGTTCGTTGCCTTTCACCACTACATTTGGATCTTCAGCCAGCGTGTTGGGTATGGTGATGAAGTACGGCAGCAGTTTGCCGGACTCATCCACAACCGAGAAATAGCGCTGGTGTGAACGCATGGAGGTGATCAGCACCTCTTTGGGCACCACCAGAAACTCGGCCGGGATGGTACCGATGATGGCGCTGGGGTATTCCACCAGATAGGTGACCTCATCAAGCAGCGCCTCATCCGGCAACAGATGTCCACCGGTGGTCCTGGCGATCCGGTGGGTTTCCTTGCGGATGGTTTCCTTGCGGCGTTCCTGGTCAACAATCACAAAATGTCGTTCGCACTCTTCAAGGTAGTGAGCAAAATCACGCACCGGGAAGGGGGTGTTGGCCATGAAACGGTGGCCTCTTGAGATGTTGCCGCTCTGGATCGGACCAAAGCAGAAGGGGATGACGGTGCCGTCAAACAGTGCGACAACCCAGTGGACTGGTCGGGCAAAACGGATCTCAAGATCAGCCCAACGCATCGATTTCTTGAATGGAATTCCAGCTACCAGGCGGGGCAGGATCTCGGCCAGAAGTTCATGGGTGGGGCGACCGGTTTCCTGTTTGGTGACCGCCAGATACTCTCCCTTGTCGGTGCTGATGATTTGCAGGGCCGAGACATCAACTCCCTGGCCACGGGCAAATCCTTCTGCCGCTTTGGTCGGTTTGCCGTCGGCATCATAGGCAGCCTTTTTTGAAGGGCCGGTGGCGGTTATCTCGGCATCAGGCTGAATGGCGGGCAGTCCTTTGACCACCAGGGTCAGACGCCGGGGAGTTCCCATCGTAGTAATTTCATCAAAGCTCAGGCGGGTTGCCTCAAGCTCCTTGCGGATCATTTCTTCAAGGGAGGCTAATGCCCTGGGAACGAACCCGGCCGGAATTTCCTCAGCTCCTATTTCAAGCAACAGTTCCTTTGACATGGTCTAGTTCCCCCCCTTCAGCATCGGATAGCCCAGCCGTTCACGCTGGCGGACATAGCCTTCAGCGCAGAGGCGGGCCACGTTGCGAACCCGGCCGATGTAGGAAGCTCGTTCCGTAACAGAGATGGCGCCACGGGCATCCAGCAGGTTAAAGGTGTGGGAACATTTCATGACAAAATCGTAGGCCGGGAAGACCAGATCTTTTTCCGCCAGCCGGATGCACTCTTTTTCATACTTGCCAAACAGATCCAGCAGCAGAGCCACATCAGCCTCTTCAAAGTTATAGGTTGAGAACTCAACTTCGGTTTGATGATGGATGTCGCCGTACTTAACCCCCTTGACCCACTCAAGATCGTAGACGTTGTCCACCCCTTGCAGATACATGGCGATCCGCTCGCAACCGTAGGTTATCTCGGATGAGACCGGCTTCAGATCAATGCCGCCTGCCTGCTGGAAGTAGGTGAACTGGGTAATCTCCATACCATCCAGCCAGACCTCCCAGCCCAGTCCCCAGGCTCCCAGGGTCGGTGACTCCCAGTCATCTTCAACAAAGCGGATATCGTGCTGGTTGGGGTTGATGCCAAACGCACGCAGGGAATCCAGATACAGATCCAGGATATTGGCGGGGGATGGCTTCATGATTACCTGGAACTGATAGTAGTGCTGCAGCCGGTTCGGGTTCTGGCCGTAACGTCCGTCCGTCGGCCGGCGTGACGGCTCAACGTAGGCTACATTCCAGGGTTCCGGTCCCAGAACGCGCAGGAAGGTTGCCGGGTTGAAGGTGCCGGCCCCTTTTTCGGTGTCGTAGGGTTGCTGGATAACGCAGCCCTGCTTGGCCCAGTAGCCTTGCAGGGAAAGGATCAGGTCTTGAAACGTCACGGTCTACCTCCGTGCAGATAAAGTGCGAAAGGGACATAAAATAACAGGGATAAGGGGCAAGGGTCAAGAAACTAGTTTATGGCGGACAATTGGCACACATTGATTTGAACAGATTAGTGCTCAGATAGCGATCGCCCCGGTCAGGAATAATCACTACGATAATGCCGCTATCCAGTTCAGATGCCAGTCGGAAAGCGCCAGCCATGGCTGCTCCACCTGACATGCCGCAGAAGATCCCTTCATGGGAGGCCAGTTTTCTTGCTGTTTCAAAGGCGGTGTCATCATCAATTACAATCTTGCGGTGCAGGGATTCTTCGTGGTAAATGGCTGGAACAATCGCTTCTTTCATGTTTTTCAGGCCCTGAATGGCATGGCCCAGGTTCGGTTCAATCCCCACCACCAGTACGCCCGGAACAAGTTTTTTCAGACAGGCGGCTGCGCCCATCAGGGTGCCGCCGGTGCCCATGCCTGCTACAAAATGGGTCAGCTGCCCTTTGGTCTGAGCCACAATCTCGGGGCCGGTGGTTAATTCATGGGCCAGAGGATTGTTCGGGTTGTCGTACTGGTTGGGCATGTAGTAGCGTCCCGGCTCCTCGGCAAAGATTTTGTGAGCAAGGCGGATCGCCCCATCGGTTTTTTCGCAGCCGGGAGAAAGAACAATTTCGGCGCCGTAGGCTTCAAGCACACTTCTGCGCTCCATGCTGACACAGGCCGGCATGGCCAGTTTGATCCGGTAACCACGGGCGGCAGCAATCATGGCCAGGGCGATGCCGGTATTGCCGGAGGTCGGTTCAAGAATGATCTTGTCCGGTGTCAACTCCCCGGAGGCTTCTGCCGCCAGCAGCATCTGGCGAGCAGGCCTGTCTTTGATGGATCCACCCGGATTATTGCCTTCAAGTTTAGCCAGAATAGTGACGTGAGGATTCGGTGCGGTCGAGGTGATCTGTACCAGCGGAGTATTGCCGATGGCGTCAAGAAGCGGTTGTCCGTGCATCATTGTACCTGCCTGAAATAATTATTAAAATATAATGTTGTGGATGGTGTCATTGATCATAGTGTATAGCCTGTCGTCAGGAGAGGGTCAAGCAGTTATCGGACCGAATGACTACATGATACCTGTCAGTTGTGTTCATTTTCCTGTTGACATCCAGTTGCCGTTATGCTTATCGTAACAAAACTTCAGTTGTAACTACCCGCTACGTATTAATTTTCCGAAATAGAAGAAAGTAAATCCCGACAGCAGATATAAACAAAAGTATCCTGCTCTACCGTCTCCCTTGATAACAGTGAATCTCATTTTTTCGCGAGCTAGGTTTCGCCATCTACATGCCATGACGCAGCGTTCAATTATAGCATTCCCAATCCTCATCCCCTTGATGATTCTTTATCCAACCCGCAGGAGAACCTTGTCGTGAACCTTCAGGAATTAAAAAACAAGAAAATTAGTGAACTGAATGCAATTGCCCGTGATCTGAGTATTGAAGGCGCATCTGGACTGCGCAAGCAGGATCTGATCTTTGCCATCCTGAATGCCCAGAC
>CAXNJF010000263.1:0-3724 GCA_964202585.1 Trichlorobacter sp.
GGCCATGAAAAGCCTCCTTAAACACAGTTAATGTATTCAGCTTTTTGAATAATACCCCTGATACAAAAAAATGCAAGCAGGAATTCCGTGGCAGCAGTAACTGCTCGAAAAGCAGTTGACGCAAGTAATATCCCGCCATTACTATAACCGACTTGCATCAATCAGAGGTTTTACCCTTGCATGATTCCGGCCATTGGCCACTGGACCTAACCATGACCCAGATATCTTTTTACCTGACACTTACGCTCTATGGTCTTGCCACAGCGTTCTACCTCGCCTGCCTGGTGCGTACCAGTCCCTGCACGGCCTCACTGGCCCGGAAAGTGCTGCTGGCCGGCTTTGTGGCCCACTGCCTGGCGGTGGTTCATCGCTTTATCGCAGCCGGGCACCTGCCGATCACCAACATGCATGAGTCGCTTTCTTTTTTTGCCCTCACCATCGTGGGGGTCTACCTCTATTTTGAGAACCGCTACAAGGTCGGCATTCTGGGCTCCTTTGTGGTGCCGTTTGTCCTGCTGATCAGTCTGGGGGCTGGTCTGGTTCCGACGGCAATCCGTCCTTTGAACCCGGCGCTTAAATCTGCCTGGATCTACTCGCACACTATCCTGGCCTTTGGAGCCTACGCCTTTTTTACGATCTCCGGCGGGGTTGCCCTGTTGTATCTGATTCAGTCCCATTTTCTGAAAAAGAAGCATCTGGGCCAGCTGTTTCTGAAACTGCCTTCGCTGGATATCCTGGATGAGATCGGCTATCGTTGTCTGGCCTTCGGGTTTCCGATGCTGACCGTTGCGATTATTACCGGCGCCATCTGGGCCTCACGGGCCTGGGGCAGTTACTGGTCCTGGGATCCCAAGGAGAGCTGGTCCCTGATCACCTGGTTCATTTATGCCGCCCTGTTGCACGGCCGCCTTACCACCGGCTGGCGTGGTCGCCGGGCAGCTCTTTTGACCATTGTCGGCTTTTTGATCATGCTCTTTACCTTCATCGGGGTTAACCTCTGGCTCCCCGGTCTACACAGTTACACCTAAGGGACTGCCGCATGAATATCATTGTTGTCGGCCTGTCCCATAAGACAGCGTCCGTTGATATACGGGAGAAGGTGGCCTTCTCTCCCAACAGTATCGAAAAACCGCTGCGGGAACTGGTGGCGCTGGACGGCATTGTGGAGGGAATTATCGTTTCCACCTGCAACCGGGTCGAGATCTATGCCACCACCCGCGACATCGCCGGCGGTATCGCCCGCATCCGTCGCTTCATGGCCGAATACCATCATCTTGCCTACGATCTGCTTGAGTCGTACCTGTACAGTTTCCATGGAGAAGAAGCGATCCGCCACGTCTTCAGGGTAGCCTCAAGCCTCGATTCCATGGTGGTTGGAGAACCGCAGATTCTTGGGCAGATCAAGACTTCCTACGGTTATGCAGCCGAATACAAGTCCTCCGGGATCATTCTGAACCGTTTTCTGCACAAGGCTTTTTCCGTTGCCAAGCGGGTCCGTACTGAAACCAGAATCGCCTCGTCAGCGGTATCGGTTTCTTTTGCCGCAGTGGAGCTGGCCCGCAAGATTTTTGGGAGCCTTTCCGACAAGACCGTGTTGCTGATCGGCGCCGGCGAGATGTGCGAGCTGGCGGCCCGCCATTTTTTGACGAACGGGGCCAAGGGGGTGATGGTTACCAACCGCACCTTTGATCGTGCACAGAAACTGGCCGATGAATTTGGCGGAGAAGCGATCCCCTTTGAGGATCTGTTCCTGCATCTGCACAAGGCTGATATTGTGCTGACCTCAACCGGCGCTCCCCATGCCATCATCACCCCTGTTGATCTGGAAGAGGTAGTCCGGCGGCGGCGGATGAAACCGATGTTCCTGATTGATATCGCGGTGCCCCGTGATATTGATCCGGCGGTCAACGAACTGGACTCGGTTTACCTGTACGACATGGATGATCTGCAGCAGGTGGTGGCGGCCAACCTTGAAGGCCGGATGCAGGAGGCAGACAAGGCAGAGGCGATCATAGCTGAAGAGATCCTCCAGTTTTACAAATGGGTGGCCACACTTGAGGTAACTCCTACGATTGTGGCACTGCGAAACCGCTTTGAGGAGCTGCGCAAAGCCGAGCTGGAACGTACCCTCGCAAACTGGAAAGAAGCGCCACCGGACACGCAAAAGCGGCTTGACGCACTTACCATGGCTTTTATGAACAAGCTGCTGCATCAGCCAACTACCGTACTGAAGAAGGCCGGACAAGGTAACCGTAATGACCTGTACCTTGATGCACTGCACACTCTGTTTGATCTGGATCCTGCAACAGAAGATACCGGCCCTCTGGATCTTGACACGTAAATCAGCTCCGGGGAATACCCCGGGAAAGGCATTTTTGTGAAATGCACACCGGCACGTTTGAAGCTCGTTCTGATCAGCCTGCTGACGCTGCTGTCATTGCTGACCTGTGCCTTTCTATTCTGGCAGAGCGTGCGTGAACATGATGCGACGCTTGACGCTGCCAACCGGCAGTTACTGGGCAATGCCCGTTCCCTGGCGGAACATGCGGCCCAGATACTGGGCCAGACCGACCGGACGATCCGCAGCATCTGCCAGGGGATCGAACAACGGGGCGGTAACCGAAAGATTTCAGAACAGCAGCTACATTTGCTGCTGAAGCAGCAGACCGAAGGACTGCGTCAGATCGGTACGGTGATGACGACTGATGCTGCAGGCATCTCCGCTGCCACCGGCCTCAACTATCCCCACAAGCCGGTTTCGGTAGCTGAGCGTGATTACTTCCGCTACCATCAAACAACGCCGGATGGCGGACTTCACCTGGGACGCCCGGTCATGAGCAAGGTCATCAACCGGATGATCTTTACGCTGTCTCGCCGGATCACGCTGCCGGACGGCTCTTTTGGCGGCGTTGTGGTGGTATCCTTTCCTCTGGATTATTTTGACCAGTTCTATCGCTCAGTGGCGACCCGTCCTGACCTGCAGACTGCCCTGCTGCGCACCGATGGCTGGCTGCTGGCTGCATCCCCCCATGATGAGCGGGCCTACCAGGTCAATATCCGCGACAAGGAGCTATTGAGCAGCCGTATTTATCAGGCTCCATTCGGCGTTTTCCGCAATCAGCTTGCCGGTTTTGACAACACTGATCGCCAGATCGGCTATGCCCGTCTTGCCGCCCCCTTTGACAATCTGGTGGCGGCGGTAACCGTCTCCCGCAGCTCAATCCTGGCTGACTGGAAGCAGAGTCTGCTGATGAATGTCAGTGCGGCTCTGCTCCTGCTTTCTGTCACTGTGCTGCTCGGTTTCCTGTTGCTGAAGCGCTTGCGTGATCTGGAGGCAGCCGGTGCGGCCTTGCAGGAAAACGAGGCACGTTTTCGCAGCATCTTTGAACGGGCCAATACCGGCATCGCCTTTGCTGATCTGAACGGCAATCTGCTACAGTCTAACGAAAGCATCATGCGTTTTCTTGGCTATAAGGCCGATGAACTGACCCTGCTGAATTTTAGCGCCATCACGCATCCTGAAGACCGTGAGGCAGAGCTCGGCCTGTACGGCGAAATCATGGCAGGCACCCGCAATGAGTATCGTATTGAAAAACGTTATTTGACCAAAAACGGCGCAACGGTCTGGGGTGATCTGGCGGTCACCGCCATTCGGGATGAATCGGGACAACCGGTCAACTTCGTCGGTCTGGTTGTCGATATCACCGAACGGAAACTGTCTGAG
>CAXNJF010000264.1:0-3718 GCA_964202585.1 Trichlorobacter sp.
CGTTCAAGCTCCCTGCCATCCCCGTCATTTGCTGACAGGGCACGTTCTGCCTGACGGGCTGCCTCGGTCTTGTCCCCTTTGATCAGTGCTATCCTTGCCAGCAGATTATGCCGCCGTCCAATCAGGTTTCCCTGCTCGGCAGTACGGGCAGCATCAGCCCAGCGTGTAGCCTGATCAAGCCGATTGGCAGCCAGCTCCTGGAGTGCTTTTTCCTGTGCCACATCAGCATAATATACAGTGCCCTTTGCCAAAGAAAGCGCTCGTTCTACATATTGTGCAGCCACCTGTGGGGTGTTGCTGTGGCGTGCCAATCGACTCAGGTTTAACAGTGTGATGATCTGGCCTTCTTGATCATCACGTGATGAAGCAAGCTGTAAGGCATCCTGTAACAGTTTTTGAGCATCGCGGTCATACCCGCTTTCTGTCAATGTCAGTGCGCGTTCATTCAGATCATTGATCTTTTTTTGTTGCACAGAGATCTGGCCTGAGTTGTTTGCCAGACATCCGGCCAGCATGATCGTTGCAGCAAGCACCATCAAGGCGGTGCATACGGGCTTAGTCATGACTGTCACCTGCCTTGAAAGTACCTGTCGATCTGCTGTTCTGACTGCCCCCCAGTAACCAGGAGTTATTCAGGTTGTTGATCAGCCGGTCAGTCGTGAAGAGCAGTTCTTCAGAGCGGAAAATAAGACCTGGAATCAGCGGGAACGTCTTCTCTGCAAGTTTTTTTGATTCAAATGAAATTGCCGTTACATTAGCCATAACGGCATCGGTTTTTTCCAGCAGGGGGGGCAGCTTTTCAAGGGTTGCGTTAACTCTGGCAATGTCAAGGCTGTCAATCTTGCGGGAAGTGTTATCCAGCAACATGGTGGTACGGTTACTGATCGTTTCCAGATTCCGGGTGGTGGTTAGCAGCAGGGTGTCGGCGTTATTCCGTGTGGTTTCAAGGTTGCGAGTCAAGATATTCAGGTTATGAACCGTTTTTTTCAAATCACCATTGGGATCGTTGATGTAACCGATAATATCCCGTACCTCAATCAGTACCGGCTTGATCTTTTCAGCTATTTCATCAGCCATTTCATCAAGCGCCTTGGTTTTTACATAGATTACAGACTCACCTTGCTTCAGCTCAGGTTTGTCCAGAGATCCTACCGCAATCTCAACGATGCTATCCCCCACCAACCCTTCTTTTCGCAGCTTGATGGTTGAATCGCTGCGGATCCATTTGCGGTATTTTTTAGCAACCTCAATCGTGATATCCACCATCGCCTGTTCATTCAGGGTCATGTCAGTGATGCGTCCTACCCTGAATCCTGAGAGTTTTACCGGCATCCCTTTGTTAAAACCGGTACCTCTGTCAACGGTAAAGACAAGGGTATATTTTGCAGTGAAGAGATTTTTCTGCATTCCGAGTAGAATCACAACCAGAACTACGCCAGCCAGTGCCAGCAGGCTGAAAATCCCGATTTTCCGTTCAAGGTGCCTGAATCTGGGATCCTGTTGCTGAATCATGATTTCCTCATTATCAAAGCGGGACTCTGTCGCAGGTCAATAATCATATCCGGCTGCAGGCCTGGAAGCTGAATCATTTCTGTGGTGATAAACAAGGTTGCCGGAGCATTGATGTTACTCTGCACGTTTGCTGCAATACGTAGAAAGATATGTTGTTGCAGGCTTGGCAGATTTTCAAGGCTAGCTGCAACTACCAGAAATCGAGGCGCAGAGATAACGGCACGGATAAAGCTTACCATAATTCGATCTGCAGCGGACAGATGTCCTGGTAATGACCAGATATTCTCCAGCAGTCCCGCTTCTTCCAGTAGTTGCAGTGCCTGATCTGTCGATTCAGGTGCCAGTGAGCCGTTATGATACATGAGCGGAAGGGTTATATTTTCCCATACTTTCAGATTTGAGATCAAGTTTGTAGTGGCTGTAACAGTAGCGACCACTTGTCGTATCTTCAGTCGTTCATGCCGATCAATGCAGTGCAGGCACTGCTCCTCAAACATAACAGTACCGGATTCTGGTATCTGTTCGCCAAGCAGCGTCCGGAACACCAGTTCGCTTTCCCTGTCTCCGGATGTAATCAGAAACACCGTCATCCCCTGATCCAGCTGCAGGTTAAGCCGTTCCGGGATTCCAGGGATCACAAGATCTTTTACTTCAAAAAGTACCGGCATAATTATTTGAAAGCCTTTCACTCCAGGCAGCCAGTTTGGTGTGCGTTGACAACAGTCTTATTCTTACCACACTCCTGAACTTTGCACAAAGCGCGATGATACGGCTGTTTGACCAGCTTAAACAAGAGTAAACGAATTGACAAAATGGTGTTTCAACGTGTATAAAAAATCCTTTTCAGATCTATTTTTATGTTTGAAGCGAGAGCCCAACACCATGAAAGAAATTCTGTCCGGAAATGAAGCCATTGCCCGTGGTGCTTTTGAAGCGGGCTGTCTGGTGGCCAGCGCCTATCCCGGTACCCCATCAACTGAAATACTCGAGAATGTGACCAGATACAAAGAAATCAATGCTTCCTGGGCACCCAATGAAAAAGTAGCCCTTGAGGTAGCTATTGGCGCTTCCTTTGGCGGTGCACGTGCTTTGGCTTGCATGAAGCATGTCGGGGTTAACGTTGCTGCCGATCCGCTCTTCACCGCTTCTTACACCGGAGTAAGGGGTGGTCTCGTGCTGGTTGCCGCTGATGACCCGGAGATGCACTCTTCCCAGAATGAGCAGGACAGCCGTCATTACGCCAGATTTGCCAAGGTACCGATGCTGGAACCGGCTGATTCAGCTGAATGCAAGGAGTTTACCAGGCTGGCTTTTGAGCTGTCAGAGCAGTTTGATACACCGGTGATGCTGCGGAGTTGCACCCGTATTTCTCACGGCAAATCGGTGGTGGAGTTGGGTGAACCGGTAACCGGGCTGCCTGAGCCAAAGCTGGTGAAGGATGCGCCCAAGTTGGTGATGCTGCCGGGCAATGCACGGGTGCGGCATCCGCTGATTGAAGAACGGACTATCAAACTCTCAGAGTATGGCGATACAGCCGGGATCAATCGGATGGAGTTGCGCTCGGACGAAATCGGCGTAATTTGCGCCGGGGTAACCTGCCAGTATGTTCGTGAGGCGTTACCGGAAGCAAGCGTACTGAAGCTGGGCATGGTCTGGCCTCTGCCGTACAAGCTGATCCGTGAATTCAGTCAAAAGGTTAAACAGCTCTTTGTTATTGAGGAGCTTGAACCGTTTATTGAAGACCAGGTAAAGGCGTTCGGGATCTCCTGCCAGGGTAAAAATCTGACATCTTATTGCGGTGAACTGTCTCCTGCCCTGATTCGTGCTGCTTTTGCAAAAGCTGGTATTATCGAGATGGCAGCAGATGAAAAAATTGCATTGGAACCGGTGCCGCCACGTCCTCCCAGCATGTGTCCCGGTTGCCCGCACCGTGGTGTATTTTATCAATTAAACCGTGCCAATGCGTATGTGACCGGTGATATCGGCTGTTACACCCTGGGTTTCATGCCTCCTCTCAACGCCATGGATACCTGTGTCTGTATGGGCGCGTCCATAAGCATGGGATCGGGCATCGTCCGTGCTCTGCCACCTGAAGAGCAAAAACGGGTGGTGGCGGTGATCGGCGATTCCACCTTCCTGCATACCGGGATTAACAGTTTGATGGAGATGGCCTGGAACAAGGCTCCGGCTACGGTAGTCATCTTGG
>CAXNJF010000265.1:0-3663 GCA_964202585.1 Trichlorobacter sp.
CTGCGTCCTCAAAAACAACCTGTCGGTGCAGCTCAGCAGAAGTTCCTGAAACAGCAGCATAAAATTCTGCTGGTCGCCGCTGGTATTGTGATAGCGCTCTCCACGCTGCTGTCACTTTTCATTGCCCGCAGAATTGTCCGGCCGATCAAGATTCTTGCCGATGCAACGCGCAGTCTTTCATCAGGCGAGTATCATATCCGTGTGCCGGTTGTTTCTCATGATGAACTGGGGCGGCTTGCAACCGACTTCAATGCCTTGGCGCTTGCGCTGGAGCATAATGAAGGGGTCAGGCGCAGATGGGTTGCTGATATCTCCCACGAACTGCGGACGCCACTTACCTTTCTGCGGAGCCAGGTCGAGGCGATTCTTGATGGGGTGCGTCAGCCGACAGGTGAGGCAATCAGGGCAATCCACAATGAAATTATGGGATTTGCAAGGCTGGTTGATGATCTCCACCAATTGTCCATGTCCGATGTCGGCGCACAGACCTATCGCAAGGAGATTCTGGACCTCTCCGAGTCGATTCAACAGGTAGTATCATTAATTGAGCCGCAATTCACTGCAAAGGAAATTGCAATTCAGTGTGAGGCTGAAGGGGATGCCACGGTTTTTGGTGATTCCGTGCGGTTGCATCAACTTTTTGGTAACTTGCTTGATAATTCGCTGAAATATACTGATCCATGCGGTTTGTTGAGGATCAGGGTCAGGAACGAAGGTGGCAAGGTGGTGGTTGACCTGCAGGATTCAGCCCCCGGTGTGCCTGAAGCAGAGCTTGACAGGCTGTTTGAATGGCTGTATCGGGTTGACTCTTCACGGAGCAGGTCCACCGGCGGTTCCGGACTCGGCCTGGCGATCTGCCGAAACATCATTGAGGCCCACGAGGGAATTATCCTGGCAAAGCAGTCGCCGCTTGGAGGTCTCTGGATCCGGATTGAAGCGCCGTTATACGAGAGCGTCCGATGAATGTTCAGGTTCTGATAGTTGAAGATGAGCTGCAGACTGCCGAGATCCTGGCGGACTATCTGCGGCTGGAGAGTTACACACCACACCTGCTGACAGATGGATCAGCCGTTGTCCCATGGGTTAGAGAACATAAACCCGCGCTGATTCTTCTAGACCTGATGCTGCCAGGGAAAAGCGGTCTGGATATCTGCAGGGAGATCCGGTCATCCTCCTCTGTCCCGATCATCATGACCACAGCGAGGATAGAAGAGATCGACCGTCTGCTGGGTCTGGAACTGGGGGCCGATGATTATATCTGTAAACCGTACAGCCCCCGTGAAGTGGTCGCACGGGTCAAGTCCGTCCTGCGCCGGGCCGGCAATATGCCGACTTTGCAGGAAAGCGGACTGCAGCTTGACGAATCACGATATCGGGCAACGCTGAACGGACAAGACCTGCAGTTGACAGCAGCGGAATTCAGGCTGCTTAATTACTTGGCATCCCATCCCGGGCGGGTCTACAACCGCCAACAGCTGCTGAACGGCATTTACAGTGACGATCGAGCACTAAATGACCGTGCTGTAGACAATTATATCAAGAATCTCCGCAAAAAAATCTCTTCGGTTGCCAGCGGCTCTGAAATGATTCACTCTGTGTACGGAGTGGGATACACATTTGAATACAATCGGAGTTAATCGTTTGATGTTAGGGATTCTATAGGTCAAGACACTCATGCGTACCATAAAGATAATCATCCAATACGATGGAACAAACTACTGCGGTTGGCAGGAACAGGCCAACGGCTCCACCGTTCAGGAAACCGTTGAGCTGGCTTTGGCAAAAATTCTTGGACAACGGGTGCGGGTACAGTCCTCCGGACGTACCGATGCCGGAGTGCATGCCGTTGCCATGCCTGCAGTTTTTAAAACAGCGTCAATGATCCCGATCAAGGCCTTTGTGGATGGTCTCAATTCCCATCTGCCGCACGACATTGCAATTCAGTCCGCCGAAGAGGTGCCCATAGACTTTCGGGCCATCGGTGGAGCCAGAGCAAAAACCTATCGCTACACCATCTATAATGCACCAATTCGCAGCCCCCTCAATCATCGCACATCGTGGCATGTTCGGGACACCCTTGATCTGGAGGCGATGCGGGAGGCTGCAGATTATTTTATTGGAGAGCATGACTTTGCAGCCTTTCGCGGGTCAAACTGCAGCGCTGTTACCAGCCTCCGCAGAATTGATGCCATCGTTATCAGCCAGCAAGGGGCGCTTGTTACCATTGATGTTACCGGTGGCGGATTTCTGAAATATATGGTGAGGATTATGGCCGGTACCCTGGTTGATGTGGGACGCGGTCGTTTTGCACCGGAGTATATTGCGAGTCTGCTCAAAGAGGCCGACCGGCAAAGGAGTGGAGTTACTGCGCCACCCCAAGGGCTCATATTGTTACAGGTCATCTACCCGAACTGAAAACGTCATTCGATAAACTGAATAATTGCCTTGACTCTGGGAACACGCTTAAGTAAAATTCGGTTCTACTTTACTGTAAGCTCTTTATTATTTTCTTATGCTGCAGTTTTTACGTATGTTTTCAAGATTTTATTCGCCGTTGCAGGTATGCTACGACGTTGTGTAGACACAAAAACAAAACAGGAGGTAGTAAGATGTCAGAGTACGGAACTTTGCAAGACCGCGTTCGCTGCAAGTCACTGTTGGACAAGGTAATGACCGCCGAGCAGTGCATCCCGTTTTTTAAAAATGGCATGAACCTGGGCTGGTCAGGCTTTACCCCTGCCGGTTATCCCAAAATGGTGCCGATCGCTTTGGCTGAGCACGTTGAAAAAAATAATCTTCAGGGACAACTGAAGTTCAGTTTGTTCATCGGCGCTTCTGTAGGCGCAGAGACAGAAAACCGCTGGGCTCAAAACGACATGATCGACCGTCGCTGGCCGTATCAAACCGGCAAAGACATCGCTGCCGGCATTAACGCCGGACGTATCCGGATGGGCGACAAGCACCTCTCCCTGTTTGCTCAGGATCTGGGCTATGGTTTCTACACCAAGGATTCCGAAACCGGAAGACTGGATCTGGCCATTATTGAAGTTTCTGCAATCACTGAAGACGGCGGCCTGGTACCTACCACTTCCTGTGGTGTTATCGGTGAAATTCTGATGATGTGCGATAAGGTGATCGTTGAAGTGAACACCGGTGAGCCTTCCTTTGAAGGTATCCACGACATCATTGTCTGTGATAATCCACCAAACCGCCAGGTAATCAATATTCAGAAGACTGCCGATCGCGTTGGTACACCTTATTATCCTTGCGATCCAAGCAAGATCATTGCCGTGGTTGAGTCCAAGCTGCGTGACAAGGGCCGTGCATTTGCTGAAATGGACGACACCTCCGACGCAATCGCAAACCACATCATCGACTTCTTCACCCACGAAGTAAAGGCAGGCCGTTTGCCCAAGAACCTGCTCCCGATCCAGTCCGGCGTCGGTTCCATCGCCAACGCTGTTATCGGTGGTCTGGCTAAGGGTCCCTTCACTAACCTGACCGTCTTTACCGAGGTTCTTCAGGATACCATTCTTGACCTGTTTGACTCAGGCAAGTGTGATGCAGCTTCTGCCTGCTCCCTGTCCTTGTCCGAGAGCCCCGGTTTCCCCCGCTTCTTCGAGAATTGGGACAAGTATTTTGGCAAGTGTACCCTGCGTCCTC
>CAXNJF010000266.1:0-3656 GCA_964202585.1 Trichlorobacter sp.
GTTTCACCACTGGTGCTGCTGCGGCCTTGGCATCTGCCGGCTTTTGTGGTGTTTTGGCAACCGGCTCTGACGAAGCAGGAGCAACGGGAGCAGCAGCATCACGGGAAGGGAGCGGCTGCTTTACAACTTGCTGGGGTGGCGATGGTGGCGGCGGCTGTTCCTGTGGTCGGATCAGACCGGTAAAGAAGTAAACATAGCCAAACCCGCCCAAAAGCAGCAGCAGTAACACTAACATTCCGGTCTGTTTACCCTTTTCCTGTGTCCGGGCAGGTGCCTCACCATCAGTCGTTTCTTTGCCAAATTTAAAGTCCATGAAAACACCTCCATGCTAAACAGGGTCAGGGGGCCGGGGTCAAGGGGCAGAACAGGCCTGCCCCATACTCCAACCCTGCGGGTTAATCCTTCTTTGCGGCCTGCGCTTCAGCAACAATCTTCTGTGCCATATGGGTTGGCACCTCTTCGTAGTGCGAAAATTCGGTGCTGAACAGACCACGGTCGCTGGTCATTGACTTCAGGTCATTGGAGTATGCCAACACCTCAGACATCGGAACCACCGCCTTGATGGTCTGGGAATTTGCCTTGGGCTCCACCCCTACCACCTTGCCTCTGCGGGAGTTAAGGTCTCCGATAACATCGCCCATGTTTTCATCCGGCACAGTAACTGACAGATTGACAATCGGCTCAAGGAGCACAGGTTTACACTGTTCCATCGCCTTTTTGAAGGCCAGCGACCCGGCAACCTTAAACGCCATCTCCGACGAGTCAACCGTGTGGAATGATCCGTCATACAGGGCTACCCTGAAATCTACAACCGGATATCCGGCCAGGAACCCTTCAGCAGAAGCTTCCTGAATCCCCTTGTCAACCGCAGGAATATACTGACGGGGAACCACGCCCCCCACCACCTTGTCGTCAAAGATGTAGCCTTCTCCACGTCCGGTGGGCCCCATCTCGATCCAGCAATCTCCATACTGACCGCGTCCACCGGACTGCTTCTTGTACTTGCCCTGCACCTTGGCGGTACCACGAATAGTCTCAAAATAAGGTACTTTCGGGGTTTTCAACAGCACTTCAACATTAAATTTACGCTTCAGCTTTTCAACGATGACATCAAGGTGGACCTGACCGAGACCGGAGATGATAAACTCTTTGGTCTGGGAATCGCGGTGAGATTCCAGCGTCGGCTCTTCCTCAATCAACCGGTGTAGAGCATTGTGGATCTTGTCCTCATCAGCCTTGGTCTTGGGTTCAATTGCGTAGGAGATAACCGGCAAGAGCTGCTTGGCAGCCTCATAGACAATAGGATTAGCCGAATCGCACAGCGTGTCGCCGGTAACGGTCTCCTTCAGTTTGGCAACCGCCACAATATCGCCGGCAAAGGCCTGCTTGAGCGGCTTCTGCTTTTTGCCTTCCAGCTCATAGATCTGACCGATCCGCTCTTCAACCCCTTTGGTGGCGTTAAAAATGGTGGAATCGGAATTGAGCGTGCCGGAATAGATCCTGAAAATAGTGATCTTGCCGGTATAGGGATCCGAGGTGGTCTTGAACACCAGCGCTGAGAACGGCTCTTTCTCATCAGGGCCGCGCTCGGCAAGTGCTTTGGTCTTGGGATTGGTTCCCACCGCCTTGGTACGGTCAAGGGGCGACGGCAGAAAATCGCAGACCGCCTTCAGAAGCTGCTTAACCCCAACATTCTGCGTGGCAGATCCGCACAAGACCGGAGTAAAAGTGCTTCGCATGGTGCCCACCCGCAGACCGTCAATAATTTCTTCTTCTGACAGTTCACCGGTTTCCAGATATTTTTCAGTCAGGGCATCGTAAGCCTCTGCCACGATCTCCACCATATGTTCCCGTAAACGCTGAGCCTCATCAAGGTAATCAGCCGGAATATCGATCTCCTGGCAACCGCCGGAACCATCCTTTGCATACTTGCAGGCCTTCATCCTGATCAGGTCAACCACCCCTTCAAAAGCCTCTTCTGCTCCGATCGGCATCTGAATCGCGACACCGCGCGCCTTCAGACTCTTTTCCATATCATCAATGGCCCGCAGGAAATTGGCCCGCTCCTTATCCATCTTGTTCACAAAAGCGATCCGGGGGATCTCGAACTCATTGGCCCACTCCCAGACCTCTTCCGTCTGGACCTTGACACCGGAAATGGCCGAGAGGATAACAACTGCACAGTCCAGGGCACGCATACAGGCTCGGGTATCACCAATAAAGTCACCGTAGCCGGGAGTATCCACAAAATGTATCGAGTGACCATCCCACTCGCAATGATCAAAGGCCGAAGAAATTGAAATCTTGCGCTTGATCTCTTCAGGCTCGTAATCCATGGTAGAAGTTCCGTCATCAACCCGGCCCAGACGATCAATCATACCGGTATTGAACAGAATAGCTTCAGCCAGCGACGTCTTGCCAGCCCCACCGTGTGCCACAATTCCCAAATTACGAATTTTCTCCGTTGGATACGACCCCATGCGCTGCCTCCTTGTGGTGATATGCGTAATGATTCATTCCATGTACCATGCATTGAACAAAAAACCAGATTAAACTACCGCCTGATGCATCTGATTACAAGCTGAAAACTTACCTCCGCACCGCCAGGGGGAGCGGGAGCGACGGCAGGAGCAGGTAGAAGAGTACCAGCAGGACGAGGAGAGGGGTAGAGCGTGGTTTCACGACAAACCTCGCATCCTGATCCTGTGTGGCTCAACAACAAACAACCTGCCTTTGAAATGACTTAGTTCTGTATGGTCACTTAGCAACCGGGTCAGCATTGTACAGATTACCGGGATTTGGTCAGGACGGCTTTTCAACTGAATCGCGATAATACCGAGATACTTCTGGGGAGGATAGTTGAGCAGGTCTGCAAAATCTCCATTAAGAGTAAGCAGAACGGCCTGCAAATGTAGCGCTGTTTGGATGACTGTTGCATCAGGCGCATTCATCGGAAGATGATCACGCAATATCAAAACTTCATGACCTGCATCCCTGAAAAACGAGATCAGTGAATTTGGCACACAATGATCAGCAAAAAACCTGATGCTCATGCCGCAAGCTCATATTCCGCGAGATCGCGGGCATAATCCAGGCAGGCAAAAATCTGTACCGGAGTAACGGATGAGAATTCCTCAATGATTTCTTTCTGCCCCTTACCGTCCGACAGGTAGCCTAATATCAGGCTGACCGGAATACGTTGTCCCTTAATGCACGGTTTTCCCTTCAGCACATCAGGGTTTGACTCAATATGGTCTCTCCAGTTTATGGACATCGCGCACTCCTTTTTATGGCCTTCCGCTTTCATGCAATGCAGATTATCCCTGCCGGTACACCGCCGGCCCCTCCCGCACCACGTTCAGTTCCGCCAGATCCCGCTCGAAGATTTCCCACAGCGGCAGGACCAGTTCCGGCAGGGTGGCAAGGGACAACTCCTCGTGCCAGGCAAAGATATCGGAGCGGCCGTACACGCCGTTTTTTAGCAGATAGCGTTCCACCAGATCGGCCACAGGATCAACCAGCAGGTATTCCTTGACACCGAAACGCTGGTACAGCTCACGCTTCAGCTTCTTTTCCCGCGTAGAGTTGGAAGGGGAAAGTACCTCAACCACCAGATCAGGCGCCCCCTGAATGTTGGCATCGGTAATTTTGCTTTT
>CAXNJF010000267.1:0-3655 GCA_964202585.1 Trichlorobacter sp.
ATTTGTCGGTTTTACAGCCTCTCCGGGAGTTATCAATGAAGCTGCCAAAACTATCGCAGTAACCCTGCCAACCGGAACAAATGTAACCACCCTGATTGCGGCATTCACTACTACCGGAACCGTTGCCAAGGTAGGTGCTGCAGTTCAGACCAGCACGGCAACCATAAACAACTTCACTGCACCGGTTCTCTACACGGTAACTGCGGCTGACGGCTCAACAGCGACTTATACCGTTACTGTTACTGTCAATACCCCTTCGCCTCTCAGAAATGTCACGAGGGGCTTGAAATACGATGGCCAGTATTCAATGGATGAGGAGAGCAACTAGCCTGCCAAGACCAGGACATCATCACGATCCATAATTTATCCATAAAAAACGAAGCTTTATACTGGTAACAACAAAGAGCTGTCATGTATGAACTGGCTCGTTAGCCTCAGCATTTGACGGAACTCCAACATGCTGCGGGCATTTTCATGGTGCAGTTAACTACTCAGCCAGTTTTTGCCTGGTCACAACAACAGCCCTTACTATTTGGCAGTACTGTTAAATACGATGGATGTCGTTAATCCCTTTGTTCTTGCCCAACACTCCACTCTTGTTTTTTATTCATTAAAACAAGCTGGTTACAACTGAGGCACGCTAATTGCTTTTGTCGTTCTTTCAAGCAGTTTTCCTCAAGAACGATAACCATATTAAAAGGATATCCCCATGACGCTTGCACTCAACAAAACGAAGATTGTCTGTACGATCGGACCGGCATCAGAGTCACCCGATACTCTGCGACAGATGCTTCAGGCCGGGATGAACATCGCCCGCCTCAATTTTTCCCATGGCAATTTTGCCTGGCACAAAATGGTGATCAACAATCTTCGCCGTGCAGCGCATATGGCCGGCAATCCTGTTACGATCATGGCTGATCTGTCTGGCCCGAAGATCCGCATAGGACAGTTGGCTGAAGAACCGGTCACGTTGAAGCGGGGAGAGCTGTTTACGTTGACCACCACCGAAATTATCGGTGATCTGCAGCGGGTCTCGGTGAACCTCCCCTCACTACCGGAAGTCGTCAAGCCGCTCGATATCCTGTTTCTGAACGACGGTATTATTCAGCTGGAGGTCGGTAAGGTCATAGATAACGATGTCCAGTGCCGGGTGCTTGTCGGGGGGGAGTTGCGTTCACACAAGGGGCTGAATCTGCCAGGGATTGATCTTGGGGTCTGCGCATTTACCGAACACGACCATGCCTGCCTGAAGTTCGCACTGGAAAACGGTGTGGATGCGATCAGCCAATCCTTTGTAGAAACAGCTGCCGATATTGAAGCGGTGCGGAATGCTGCAGCAGCGTTAGGGTATCGCCCGTTCATTATTGCCAAGATCGAGCGGGCACGGGCGCTGGATCACGTTGATGAGATACTGAAGGCCAGCGACGGGATCATGGTTGCCCGTGGCGACCTGGGGGTGGAAACCCCGTTGGAGAGAATTGCGTTGGTCCAGAAACAGTTGATCAGCCGGGCCAATCTGTTTGGCAAACCGGTAATTACGGCAACACAGATGCTGGAATCCATGGTGGACCATTATCGCCCCACCAGGGCTGAAGCCACCGATGTTGCCAATGCTGTCCTGGACGGCACCGACTGCCTGATGCTTTCGGAAGAATCGGCAATGGGGAAATTTCCGGCTGAGGCGGTGAATATGCTCGCCAGTACTGCGGCTGCGACTGAACCGTATCGCATTGATCCCTGCGTTCGGGAGACCTTTGCCAACTACAACCTGGACGGCGACATTCATTTTCTGGATCTTCTGTCGCGCAGTATCCAGCAAACCGTGGCTCACCTGTCTCCCACAGCGGTTATTGTCCCCACCGTTACCGGCCACACGGCACGGATGGTTTCCCGCTTCAAGCTGCCGGTCTGGATCGTAGCGGTCAGCCAGCATGAAGCAACCTGCCAAGGACTGCAGTTCTCGTTTGGTGTCTCTCCGGTTCATGCGCCTGAGTATCCGCAGGACTGGAACCGGTTTGCCAGGTGCTGGACAGAGAGTGAAGACCTGCCCAATCAACTGATCGTTTTCACGGAAGGCCCTTCCAGGGATAATCCAAAAAAGAACCTGCGCCTTGAAATCATTGATTTGAGAGATGGCGGGAGTGAAGCAGTATGAAAAGCTCTGAAATAACGGTTGCTGACTACCTGCTGATCCGGCTGAAAGAGATCGGGGTTGATCACCTCTTCGGTGTGCCCGGTGATTTTGTGCTGGGCTTCTTCAATCAGGTCTTGAAGAGCGACCTGAAGTATGTCGGCACCTGTAATGAACTGAACGCTGCCTACGCCGCCGACGGCTACGCACGGATCAAGGGGGTCGGCGCATTTTCCACCACCTATGCGGTCGGGGAATTAAGCGCCATCAACGGTGTAGCAGGCTCCTTTGCCGAACGGGTACCGGTGGTGGTCATCACCGGTTCCCCTGCTACCATTAACTTCAGCACGCGGCCACTGTTGCATCACACCCTGGGGGATTATCAGATCCCGTTGAAGATGTATGAGCAGATCACGGTCGCCTCAACCCAGCTTGCCTCCGGTGAAACCGCTCCGGCTGAAATCGACCGGGTTCTGTCAGCCTGCCTTGCTCACCAGCAACCGGTGTACATCAGTTTTCCCTCTGACGTGGTGATGATGAGTTGCAAACGACCGGGCGGATATCTCTTGCCGGTACAAACCGCTCCCAGTGATCAGGATGCGCTCAAGGAAGCGATCAGGGAAGCGCTTGGTATGCTGGATATCGCACAGAAACCGGTTGTGATTGGTGATGTGGAGCTGCTGCGCTTCAAGTTGCAGAAGGAGTTCGCCGGATTACTGGACAAAACCGGTTTCCCCTATGTCACCATGATGTTGGGCAAGGCGGTCCTTTCAGAACACCACCCGCAATTTGTGGGCCTCTTTGAGGGGGATCGCAGCCGCGACTGCGTACGGCAGCTGGTGGAATCTGCTGACTGTATTCTCCTGCTCGGGGCCTTGATGACCGATTTCAATACGGGTGGTTTTACGACGAATCTTGATGACGCAAAGACGATCAGTGCCACCATCCGTTCCGTGAAAATCAAACACCACCAGTACATGAATGTGAATCTGCATGATTTCATGCTTGGGTTGACAGAGCAGCTTTCACACAGAGCATCTGTGCCCCTTGAGATCCAAAGCGCTGTTGACGGCTGCGTACACCGTAATACCGAGCCGTATCGGCCAGATCCGTTACAGTTGCTTACCATCAAACGTTTCTTTGATCGTATGAGCCACTTTATAGAGGACAACGCCATCGTAATTGCAGAAACAGGCCTGTCGCTTTTCAGTGCCGCAGAGATGCTGATGCCGGAGGGAGCAACCTTTATCGGACAGACCTTTTACGGATCGATCGGCTATACCGTCGGGGCAACCCTGGGGGCTGGTATGGCGGCACCGGACCGGCGGGTGGTGCTGTTTGTGGGGGATGGCGCGTTTCAGGTAACCTGCCAGGACCTCTCGACCATGATCCGCCAGCGGATCAAGCCGATCATCTTTCTGATCAACAATGACGGTTATACCATCGAGCGGGTGATTGTTGATCACAGCTACAACGATATCCAGCCCTGGCGCTATCACAAGCTGCTGGAGGTGTTCGGTGGAG
>CAXNJF010000268.1:0-3608 GCA_964202585.1 Trichlorobacter sp.
GCGTCGCTTCAAGGATGACGTAAAAGATGTCGCCACTGGTTATGAATGCGGAATCGGGCTTGATAACTATAATGACATCAAGATTGGCGATATCATTGAAGCGTTTGAGATGGAAAAAATAGCTGCAAAACTATAGGGGCAAGGAGCAAGGAGCAAGGGGCAAGAAAGATCATAGTCTTTAACCCCTTGACCCATGACCCTTGACCCATATGACCCTGGGTTCCTATGCACAAACGTTCTGACAAGGTCGCTGAGACCATCCATACCACCATCTCCACCATCCTGTCGCGGGGGTTGAATGACCCTCGGATCGGTTTTGCAACCATTACCGAGGTAGAGGTGACTGATGACCTGCATCTGGCTCGGGTATTCTTTACCGTGATCGGTGATGATATAGCCAAGAAGAACACAGAGGCAGGACTGAACAGCGCAGCACGCCATATTCGACATGAATTGGGCAAAGTATTGAAGATGCGCTATACGCCGGACATCCTGTTCAAATATGACCATTCCCAGGAATATGGCCAGCGGATTGATGATCTGCTGCGGGAGGTGGGTGCACATAATGACGGAAACAATTCAGCAGATAGTTAGTTCAATCCGGCAGAGCCGGACCGTGCTGATTACCAGCCACGAAGGCCCTGATGGTGATGCTATCGGATCTTCGCTCGGCATGGCAGCTTTTTTAAAAGCTATCGGCAAGCAGGTAACCGTACATCTGGCTGATCCGGTGCCTGAGTTGTATCGCTTTTTACCGGGTGCTGATCAGGTTTGCAGTACTATACCTGACCAGGACTTTGATTTGGCTTTTGTACTGGATGTCGGAGAGTTCCGGCGTGCAGGTACCCGCTTTTGCTCCTTTGGCCGCATCGCCCAAACCATCAACCTCGATCATCATCTTACCTGCGAAAATTTTGGCGCTATTAACCTGATTGATGAACAGGCTGCAGCAACCGGACTGCTGGTCTGGCGGATTGCCAAAGCCTACGGTTTGAGCGCTGATTACGCGACAGCCATCTGTCTCTATGTGGCGGTGCTGACGGATACCGGTTCATTCCGCTATTCAAACGCAAACCGGGAGGCCTTTGAATCTGCTGGTGAGCTGGTTGAACAGGGGGGATTGAATGCCTGGTCTGTTGCGGAAAAACTCTATGAGAGCCAGCCACGCAAGCGTTTGGAGCTGTTGGCCAAGGCGTTGCCGACCCTTGAGTTTGTGCGGGATGGACAGGTTGCTTCAATTACGGTTTCGCTGGATATGTACGCTGCAACCGGCAGCTCTGCAGAGCTGACTGACGGTTTTGTGAATTACCCCCGCTCCGTTGCTGGAGTAGAGGTGTCTATCTTTTTTCGTCAGCTTGAGGAACGGAAGTACAAGGTCGGCTTCCGCTCAAAAGGAACGGTGAATGTGGCTACTCTGGCGCAGGCTTTTGGTGGTGGCGGTCACCACAACGCTGCCGGAGGTACGGTTGAAGGGAGCCTGGACGAGGTCAAGCGGATCGTCTACGGAGCGGTCGAAGCAGCCCAGTGGTAGACGGCTTTCTGGTTATTGACAAGCCGACCGGTATCAGCTCCCATGACGTGGTCAACCGGGTGCGTCGCATTCTTGGCACAAAAAAAGTTGGGCATACCGGCACACTTGACCCCTTTGCAACCGGAGTACTGCCGATAGCGGCGGGAGAAGGAACCAAGGCGATCCAGTTTCTGGATGAAGGTGAAAAAGCCTACGAAGCGGTTGTACGGCTGGGAATTGTTACTGATACTCTCGATATCACGGGCACTGTGCTTCAGGAACAGGATCCCGACGGGATTGTTCACGAACAACTGCAGCAGGCTATAATCGCGCTTACTGGCCAGATTAGCCAGATTCCGCCCATGTATTCTGCCATCAAGCAGGGAGGACAACCGCTTTACAAGTTGGCCCGCAAGGGGCTAGAAGTTGAGCGGGCGCCGCGTCACGTAACGATTCACTCCTTTGAGCTACTGTCCTTTGAAAGTCATATTGCCAGAGTGAGGGTAACCTGTTCTCGCGGAACCTATATACGAACGCTTGCTGATGATCTTGGCAAGCTGCTTGGATGTGGTGCCTGCCTGACCGAGTTGCGGCGGACAGCGAGTGGTCCTTTCAGGTTGACTGATGCTTTGACTCTGGAGCAGCTTGCTGCAAGTGTTGAAGCAGGAGTGGTGTCCCGGCACCTGGTGACACTGCCGACAGCCATGACGCATCTTTTGCCGGTTCAGTTGACTGATCAGGAGTTGCAGCGCCTCAGAAATGGTGTTCCGCCACGGGATAGGCTGTCAGATATGCCGTCAGGTCTGTATCGGTTAATGTATGACAGCCAAGTGATTGCTGTAGCAGAACAGACCGCAGACAGCGGCATTCATCTGAAAAGGGTCTTTAACTGACGGAAATGCTTTACAGCATCAGGTAAGGTATGATAGAGATATATCCCTTTTAGCGTTTTACGGTGTTTCGACACATAAATCCCCATGCAGTACAGGAGGAGCCCACAGGTGCTGGCTACAGAAAAAAAACAGGAAATCATTAACAACTTTAAGAAGCATGAAGGTGATACCGGGTCCCCCGAAGTCCAGATTGCAATCCTGACTGCACGTATTGTGTATCTGACCGATCACTTCAAGATCCACAAAAAGGATCACCACAGCCGTCGCGGCCTGCTTAAGCTGGTAGGTCAGCGTCGTCGTATGCTTGACTATCTCAAATCCCGTGATCTTGATCGTTACAAGAAAGTGATCGAGCAACTCGGCATCCGCAGGTAGGAAGCGGGCAGCTATTCCGGTGCAGCTCCGGGAACTGCCCGCCTCTTTTTGTTTCGCAAAAGGGCTGCCAAGGCCCTTTTATTTTTTTGTCAACCGTGTTGGGGGCGTGGATAGAGCAGCTCTGGTAGCAGGGAAGCTCTATCGACGGCCCCAGCGTACATTTCATGTGAGGAGAAAACATGACATTCAACGAAAAGTGCGTAGAAGCTCAAGTCGGTAATATGATGGTAAAAATATCCACTGGCAAGATGGCCAAGCAGGCCAGCGGCGCGGTGGTAATCAGCAGTGGTGATACCATGGTGCTTGTGACCGTGGTCGGTACCAAAGAGGCAAAGCCGGGCCAGGATTTCTTTCCCTTGACCGTTAACTACACCGAGAAGACCTATGCCGGTGGCAAGATTCCTGGTAGCTTCTTTAAACGCGAAGGGCGTCCATCTGAAGATGAAACCCTGATCTGCCGTCTGATTGACCGTCCAATCCGCCCCTTGTTCCCTGAGAATTACCTGTGTGATACCCAAGTTATGGCGACGGTCATCTCGGCTGAAGAAGATCATGATCCTTCAATTCTGTCCATGATCGGGGCATCTGCTGCCCTGATGATCTCTGATATCCCGTTTGAAGGCCCGATTGCCGGCGTCAAAGTGGGTCGTGTTGATGGCAAGTTGATTGCCAACCCCAGTGCAGAAGAGCTGAAACTGAGTGACCTGGAGATTGTTGTTGCAGCCGGCAAAGACGCTATCTTCATGGTTGAGGGTGAGGCTGATTTTGTATCTGAAGAAGATTTGCTTGAAGCGGTCTTTTTTGCAAAAGACGCTGTGCAGGGTATCCTT
>CAXNJF010000269.1:0-3606 GCA_964202585.1 Trichlorobacter sp.
CAGTCTACAATTTTGTTGATGGTATCCTGCATCGTAGCAGTAGCACCGTTACGCCTCACCTCAAGAACTTCAGACAGCAGAGCAGACACCGGCCTTGACCGTAGCTCTTTGTCATAATCGGTTTCGTAATTGCCCTGCAAATGCTCCAATATTACGCTATCCGCTTTAATATCGGCCTGAAACAGCTCTTTACATAATCTTTTATATTCAGGAGTATCAACAACCGTTTCGTCAAGGCCGAGCTTTTCACAAAACATTTGTGCAAACGGCTCAATATAGCTATCACTAGCCCGCCCTTTTCCAAGTTGCCGTTTGTTATCCTGTACAACTATACTCATGGCTTTCTGGTACATATCAAAAATAGTATCATCGGCGGAAAGCACAACCCGCTTGAACGTGTTATGCCATTCTTCATTTTCAGGAGTAGTGCCCTCCTGATTGATCCCTTTATCATGCAATCCTATACTTGCATCTAAATACTGCCGTACAACTCTGGCTATCATTTCATCGGTCAATCCTGAACGTATCAAAGTAAATACCTCCTCAAGCTTGCCACGGTAGCCAGCTGCTAACCGTTTAGCATGGGAATATCGGTCAGTGTGTAAACTACGTTTTATCTCAGAGCAGGGGAAGTGTTTTTGTACATCAGAAGGGATTCGGACCCGTAAATAATACTGGTCATTTCGGCGGGTAATATACATTCTACAGCTCCGTGGTGGTGTACCAAAACACGTACCACGGAAAGACGGGTCAAAATTCGTTAATGATATTAAACTAGTTGCTTTGAATCCATGCTGGTGAGATGCACTCTTTTTGACCTATGGTCGTAATCGATCGTTGATTGTTTGACCGCATCCGGTCTGAACCTCGGTTGGGAAGTGATATGGTGGGCCCACCAGGACTCGAACCTGGGACCAACCGGTTATGAGCCGGTGGCTCTAGCCAACTGAGCTATAGGCCCGCACAAGGGAAGTAACTTTACAGCCATTGTTTCTGTAGTGTCAAGGGTTTTCCGACAATCAATCGTGTTATGCACGGCTGACAAATCTGCCATCCCGTGTATCAACCTTGATTTTGACACCATTTTCAAGGTAGGGAGGGACTTTCAGTTTGAGCCCGGTCTCAAGAATGGCATCTTTGCTTTCAGCCGTAGCGGTGGCATGTTTGATAATCGGCGCTGTGTCCGTCACGGTAAGTTCAACCACCATCGGAGGCTCAGCCATCACCATGCGCCCCTGGAACAGCCCCAGAGTTACTTCTGTCCCTTCAAGCAGATAAGGGGAAATTGCCGAAAAGGCATCTTCCTCCATTTCAAACTGTTCATAGGTTTCCAGATCCATGAATACCCCGCGAGCACCATCGGCGTACAAAAACTGCCCCTTGTGACGTTCGTAGTCAGCCTCATCAACCTTGTCGCCGGAACGGAACGTGCGGTCAAGTACCTGACCGGTCAGCAGGTTCCGGTAGCGGGTTTTGACCATGGTGTTTGCACCGCGTGCCGATGGGGATTGAAAGCTGACATCGATCAGCAGACAGGGGGCTCCATCCAGTTGGATGACAAGCCCCTTCTTGAAATCAGAAGTGGTAAACATCTGAAAACTCCTTCAGGAATAAATTAAGGTGGAGAGGAAGCACACCTGTTTGACGGGAGAAATACCAGAGTTGCAGTGAGGGGGAGGAAAAGCCCCGCCGGGAAAGAGACCGGCGGGGTAGCGAAATCAGGCGTTACCGGCCTTGGCGCGCTCGGCTTTTTTTAGCAGACTGGCTGCAACAGGATGACTATTGTTTTCGGCATACAGTACGGCAGTGTTGCCACATTTTGTCTTGGTACGGGGATCAGCTCCACCTTCCAGCAGGGCCTGTACGGTCAGGTTGCAACCGTAAATAGCAGCCAGCATAAGCGGGGTGTGACCTTCGCGGTCACGCGCATCTACTTCTGCCCCTTTTTCAATCAACATTCTGACAATTTCGGTGTTGCCGTTGGCAGCGGCATAATGCAGGGCGGTCTTGCCCTTGTCGCTGGAGGCGGTGATATCTGCACCGCGGTGGAGCAGGTCTTTGACGCTTTCGACCTGTCCTTGTTTGGAGGCGCTGATCAGCTGGGTGTGGCCGTTACGATCCTTGGCGTTAACGTTCTCCATCGGTTTCTCCTCCCTCTGCATGAATTGGTTTGAAGACGGTACCGGACCTGCCGGCACAGCAGTTATTGACATTTTTCTTGTAACACAGAACAAAAAGGTTGGCTACAGTTGAAACAAAAAAACTGGTACATAACGTATCATCGTATCATCTGGCGCTTGCCCCTGCTCCAATCTCGCGGTATATGAATACATATCAGCTTACTATAATAGTATTTATCACCGGGAGGTGCCAACATGAAAAAAATAGTCTGTGTCATGGTTCTGGTTTTGGGATGGGCGGTACATGCGCCGGCTGCAGTGGTGTACCTGAAAGATGGTGGAACAATCAAGGCACAAAAGGTCTGGCGTGAAAAAAACAAAGTGGTGGTACTGGTTAACCGGGAATCTGTTACCAGTTTTGCCATGAGCGAAATTGATGTAAAAAAGACATTTCCGCCCCGCAAGAAGCGTATCAAGCCTGTTACCCCTGCTGCAGCTGTTCCAGCGGTAGTGCCGGGCGTCCCTGCTCAAGGCAATACAGCAGCAGTTGTGCAACCACCGGTCAAAGCGGATAAAAAGCTTGCCCTTCCCAGTCTGCCCAACAAACTGCCGGAACGTGAACTACCCAAGGGCTCAGAAGAAGGAACCCTGCGTAAACAGAAACGGGAAATGGCAGAGCGGATCAACGAGTAATTAACTGCCACACTTCAGCAGCCATTTGGCAACATCCTTGGCATGGTAGGTGATAATCAGGTCCGCCCCGGCCCGCTTGAAGGCCAGCATGGTTTCCATAACCACCCGTTCTTCATCGATCCAGCCGTTGTGTGCTGCCGCCTTGATCATGCTGTATTCGCCGGAAACGTTATAGACTGCCAGCGGCATATGGTATTCATTGCGCAGGTCGCGAAGGATATCCAGATAGGGCAGGCCAGGTTTTACCATGATGATATCAGCCCCTTCTTCGATATCCTGCGCTGCCTCCCGTAGCGCTTCACGGCGGTTGGCCGGATCCATCTGGTAGGAACGGCGATCACCGAATTGCGGGGTAGACTCGGCTGCCTCGCGGAACGGTCCATAGTAGCCCGAAGCATATTTTACCGCATAGCTCATGATCGGCAGATGACTGAAGCCATTGCCATCAAGTATCCGGCGAATCGCAGCAACCCTGCCATCCATCATGTCGGAAGGTGCCACCATATCTGCCCCGGCCTGGGCATGGGACAAGGCCTCTCTGGCCAAGAGTTCTATGGTGGCATCATTATCAACATCTCCGTCCCTGATGATGCCGCAGTGCCCGTGGTCAGTATATTCGCAGAGACAGACATCGGTGATGACTGCCAACCCCGGCACGTTCTGCTTGATGGCCCGGATTGTTTGCTGGATGATACCGTGCTCGGCATAGGCGTCGCTACCGACTGCATCTTTGGTTTCGGGAATCCCGAAAAGAATGACGGCAGGGATGCCGAGTTGATGGACTTCTGATGCC
>CAXNJF010000270.1:0-3598 GCA_964202585.1 Trichlorobacter sp.
GCCGCCATGGTGGTCATCATGATCGGACGAAAGCGGATCAGGCAGCCCTGGTAAATGGCCTGTTCAGGCAAAAGCCCGTCCCTGCGTTGGGCATCAAGGGCAAAATCGATCATCATGATGGCGTTTTTCTTGACAATTCCCACCAGCAGGATGATCCCGACAAAAGCATACAGGTTCAGATCCTTGCCAAAGAGCAACAGGGTAAGCAGCGCCCCCAGACCGGCAGATGGCAGACCGGAAAGGATCGTAACCGGATGAATGTAGCTTTCATACAGGATACCCAGCACGATGTAAATCACGGCTATGGCAGCAATCAGTAACCAGTTAAGCCCTTTGAAGGATTGCTTGAAAGCCTGGGCCGTGCCCTGAAAGGCGGTGGTAATACCGGCAGGCAGGCTTTTGGCTTCCTTTTCCACGGCAGCGGTGGCCTTTCCCAACGGCACATCAGGCCGGATATTGAAGGAGACCATCACCGCTGCAGACTGCCCCAAATGGTTGACCGTCAGCGGGCCCAGTTTTGGCTTGACGCTCACCAGTTCGGATAACGGCACCAGACGGCCTGACGTGGAACGGATCTGCAGCAGCGCAAGAGCAGAGCGATCCTGCTGAAACCGGGGTTCAACCTCCAGAATTACCCGGTACTGGTTGCTGGGGGCATAGATGGTTGAGACCTGCCGGGAACCGTAGGAATAGTACAGCGCGTCCTCAAGCTGTCTGGGTGAAACCCCCAGGCTTGCCGCACGATCACGGTCGATCACAAGTTGCAGTTCAGGATTCTTGATCTGCAGATCCGAGGTAACATCCTGCAACAGTGGCAGCCCCTTCAGGCGTTTCTCAAATTCAGCGGCTGCACGGTAAAGCTGATCAATATCAGGAGACATCAGTGCAAACTGGTATTGTCCCTTTGAAAGGGTCGCTTCCAGACGGATCGGAGGCGGGTTCTGCAGAAAAACCTGAATACCGGGCAGCTGAGCCAGTTTTGGCCGCAACTGCTGGATCACCTCATCAGCGCTATCCTTGCGTTGATGCAGCGGTTTAAGCCGGATGAACATAAATCCGCTATTTGAGCCAACCCGGGCTCCCGAGGCCCCGGCTGAAGACATGAACGCCTCCACATTGGGGTTCTGACGCACAATATCAGCAGCAAGCTGCTGGTTACGCATCATATCTTCAAAGGAAATCCCCTGCATCCCTTCGCTGATACCGTAGATACCGCCGGTATCTTCACTGGAGAAAAGGCCAGCAGGCATCCGCGCAAAGAGCCAGATCGTCACCAGCGCGGTGGCAACCGTAAAGATCAGCGCTGCCTTACTGTGCCTGAGTACCCATTGCAACGAGCGGTCATAGCTGTTCCGCAGCAGGTTAAAAAACTGCTCCAGGGCCAGATAGAGACGGCCATGACGCTCCGTCACATCGTGCTGTTTTAGAAACCTGCTGCAGAGCATCGGGGTAAGCGTCAGGGAAACCGTACCGGAAATCAGGATCGCCACGGTTATGGTTACGGCAAACTCGTTCAGAATCCTGCCCAGCATCCCCCCCATGAACAGCACTGGAATAAAGACCGCCACCAGCGAGATGGTCATGGAGACAATGGTGAAACCGATCTCCCGCGAGCCCTTCAGAGCTGCATCCATCGGTTTTTCACCCAGCTCGATATGCCGGACAATATTTTCCAGCATGACAATGGCATCATCCACCACAAAACCCACTGACAGGGTCAGGGCAAGCAGGCTGATATTGTTGATGGAGATATCAAGGCCATACATGACGGCAAAGGTGCCCACAATGGAAAGCGGGACCGCCAGACTGGGGATAATGGTGGCCGGAAGGTTGCGCAAGAACAGGAAAATTACCAGCACCACCAGACAGATGGTCAACACCAGGGTAAACTTGACCTCATCCACCGACTCGCGGATCGAGACAGTCCGGTCATAGAGGATGTTCATTTGCAAGGCAGCAGGAAGCTGTGACTGGAATTCAGGTAACAGCTTCCGGATCGCATCAACCATCTCAATGGTGTTAGCGCCGGGCTGACGCTGAACAGCCAGCACAATCGCCCGGGTTGCAAACTCCTTGCGATTATACCAGGCCGCAACCTTGTCATTTTCAACACTGTCAATGGCACTGCCAAGATCCTGCACCCGCACCGGTGAACCGTTTTTCCAGGCTACAATGGTGGTGTTGAAGTCACTGGCCTTCAGAAGCGGGCCATCGGTCTGGATCGTCAGTGACTGCTTTGGCCCTTGTAGTACACCAGTGGGCAGGTTGGTATTTGACAGACCAAGCGCCGATGCCACCTCATCAATACCGATCCCCCTGGCCGTCAGCTGACGGGGGTCAACCCGCACCCTGGCGGCATATTTCTGGGAACCGTAGACCAGCACCTGGGCCACGCCGGTGACCATGGAAATCCGCTGGGCAAGCATGGTATCGGCATACTCGTTGACCTGATGCAGCGGCATACTGGTGGAGTTGAGTGCAAGATAAAGTACCGGTGAATCAGCCGGATTAACCTTGCGGAAGAAGGGGGGGGTCGGCATATCGGCAGGCAGCTGACGCAATGCCTTTGCTATGGAAGACTGGACATCCTGTGATGCCGCATCAATATTACGCTTCAGGGTAAATTTAAGGGTAATGATGGATATGCCCTGACCATTGGTCGAGGTCATGGAATCCAGCCCTGCTATGGTGGAAAACTCTCGTTCAAGGGGGGTGGCTACAGACGAAGCCATGGTTTCAGGACTGGCTCCCGGCAGGTTTGACGTAACCTGAATGGTGGGGAAATCAACCGTAGGCAGATCATTAACCGGCAATCCCCGGTACGAAAGCATACCGAAGATCAAGACAGCCAGCATTACCAGGCTGGTGGCAATCGGCCTGCGGATAAAGAGTTCGGAAACGTTCATGTCCGTCCTGCATCGTAAAATCAGGCTAACCGACCAGCATACCCACCGATCCCGGTTGCACTTCTCTTCTCTTGTCGGTTAAAAGAGCAAAAAACTTGTGTCGCAAGCCGTTGCTACTCGGTTGTACACGATTCCAGCCTGCCGTTTTCATACAAAGAAATCGGCTGATCAGCCATACATTTGCTGCCGTCAACAGTCTGCCGTGCATCCAGGGTACAGGAACGCAGCCCGCCAGTGGGATAGAAGGTGATGGTCCCCTTGTCTCCACAGGCTATCCCGGCGATAGTGACATCTTCATACAGCACACAGGAGCGGATCTTTCCATCGGCATAAAAAGAGACCGGACTATAGGGGGTACACTTAAGATTCCCCTGCTCATACTGAATCCTCAGGTTACAGGTATCCACTGTACCATTGGCGTGAAAAATCACATCCGAATCCGGCGCACAAACAGTCCGGTCAGCAGCTCCGGCAGCAACAGCCACCACCATCAAAACTACAACCTGCACAATGATCAACATTCTCATGGGTTATCTCCTTTAGATCTGTTTATTCACCAATAATACGAATAGCATGATCAGCACGGACAGCATACCATGAACCGGGCCGGAATGGCCGCAGATGGATACCGTCAGGAATCAACGTACCATCGGCATCCCGCACATCTGCGCCATGACTGTCCAGAATCAGCG
>CAXNJF010000271.1:0-3588 GCA_964202585.1 Trichlorobacter sp.
GATAAAGCCATTAAACCCTGAGAAAGCGATTGCACGCGGAGGCGCGGAGACGCGAAGAGTAAAATCTAGTGGCTACAGCATGTTGCCGTTTCATCTGTAGGGTTGTTCCTTATTTTTTGGCAACTACCTTATTTTCTCCGCGAGCTTCGCGGCTCCGCGTGAGTAACAGCCGTTTGGTTTTGCTCTTTGTGCTCTTTGCGTTCCTTCGCGGCCAATAGTTATTTAATGGTTTTCAGCCTTTACCGCTGCCGGTTCTTCATGGCCATGCAGCCGCGGCAGGACCGGGAACAGCTTGACCAGCACCTGATACCCCAATATCTCAAACGCGACAATCCCGACGGAGATCAGGATCTCGGCCAATGAGGGGAAATAGCGCCAGCCCTGGCCAGGGTTGAAGCCGATCAGGTAGACGTTGAAGCGGTACAGGGAGCCGCCCAGTACGATCAATACCGCTGTGATAAACAACCAGCGGGGAGACTGACGCCGCTTCTTTGAGAACAGCAGCAACGAACCGGTGGCTACCAGACAGAACTCCAGCAGAAAGAAAGCGGAATAAAAATCAAGCCGCAACGCATTGGCCACCTGTCCGCGCCAGACCAGATCCCCCACCACTACGCAGAGCCAGATGCTGGTCAGGTAGGGGGTGATTGCGGCCAGGCCGGAGAGCTGGTCAATCTCAAAGGGACGCTTGAAGCCGTAGGAAGAGATCACTGATTCCAGAATGGCGATGGAATAGCCGATGAACATGCAGTTGATCAGAAACAGCAGCGGCAGGAAACCGGTATGCCACAATGGATGCAGTTTGGTGGAGGCGATCAGCAGCAGCGACCCCAATGATGACTGGTGCATGGTGGGCAGCGTGATCCCCAGCACGATCACAAAGATCAGCACCTTGTCCAGCTTCGGTTGTATCCGCATGGCGAACTGCCCCAGTTTTTCCAGCTTCTCCAGTACCACCGGTGTGTCCAGTCCAAAGCGGCCATGGTACTTCTCCAGAAAAGCCCGGGCCCGGCTCCAATTGGTCTCCTGCAGACGGGTCAGCACTGCCGGAAGAAACTCGATCGCCAGCACCGTGGTGTAGGCCATTACGCACAGCGCCACCTCAAACATGGCCGAGTTGGCCTGCCATTGTGACGGCACAAAGAAGTTGTAGGCGTTCCAGGGCCGCCCCACATCCACCATGACCGAGAACCCGGCCAGGCCGTAACCGAACAGTGAGGTCAGCACTGCCGAGCGGATCAACGGATGGTAGTGCATCTTGTTGCGGATGTAGATCAGGATCGCCACGGCATAGCCGCCGCAGGCGATAGCGGTGCCGGTGGCCACGTCGTAGGTGATCCAGAGCCCCCAGGGGTAACCGTCGCTCATGTTGGAAACCGCACCGATCCCCCAGATAAATCGGACACCGATCAGGGTAAAGCCGATCAGGGTCAGGGTCAGCAGCACCCAGAAAGAGGGGGTCAGGATTTTTGCCTTATGAATCTGATACTCATTGTGGCTCATTGATCCCCTCCATCGCCGGTTTTCTTCTGTTCTTCAGTATGGTCGTTACCTTTCTTCATGTTTCTGACCGCAATGAAGCAAAGTGTGCCGTACAGCGCAACCGGCGCAATAAATCCCTTGTAGATCGTATGCTGGATCTTTTCGGAAAACTCGGCAGGGGCATCGTTTTTCAACTCCGGCAGCCCCAGTTTTTTAAACTGCAACGCTGCCAGATAGAGGTGGTTGGTGCCACCCAGTTCATGCTCACCGTAGATATGGTTGACGTACTGTTTGGGATGGTCTGTCAGCCGCTTCCTGGCTTCTGCCAGCAGATCCTTGCGCTTGCCAAACAGAATTGCGCCGGTGGGGCAGACCTCGGCGCAGGCCGAAATGCCGTGGGATTTCAGATTGGTGTTCTTGCACAGGTCACACTTCACAATCTGGGGAATCGCTTTTTCCCACTGGAATTTTGGAATATTGAAGGCGCAGGCCACCTGGCAGTAACGGCAGCCGATGCAGGCATCCTTCTTGTAATCCACAATACCGGTGATCTTGTCCTTGACCATGGCGGCAACCGGACAGACCGAGACGCAGGACGGTTTCTGGCAGTGCATGCAGGAGTATTTTACGTATGACCACTCCTTGGGGGTGTCTTTGACCAGCTTGATCAGGGTACGGGTGGAACCGGTCAGATCTTCCGGCGCATCCCAGAGCTTGTCAGGATCGAACTTCGCCTGTTCATAGGAGAGTGAGCCGTAATCGCCGTTGACCCGCTTGCAGACTGACATGCAGGCCTTGCAGCCCACGCATTTGGTGGCATCGTACAGCATGCCCAGCTCTTCGTCGTTGGCTGCTGTGGCATGGCCTGTTGAGGCCAGCGCTGCCACCGGCGCGGTGACCAGTCCTGCGCCAGCCAGTCCGGCCAGCTTCAGAAAATCACGTCTACTCTTTATGTTCATGGTCGCCTCCCTGCTCATGATCGGCAGGTTGCTCGCCATCCGGCAGCTTGCGGGCCATCATGACCCCGGCCCCCAGGGCCGCACCGGCAGCCAGGCCCAGCACACCGGTGGTAACCGGGCTGGCTCCCTTACCCTTGTCCTTCAGATCAACCGGTGCATAGCTGTCAAACGGTGTCGGTTCGTGGATCTGTACCTTCTCGGCGATCGCCATATGGAACATGATATCCGGCTCGGTACAGCCGATGCAGGGGTGTCCCACTGATACAGGCCAGACTCCGGCATCGTTGAAGCGCTGCACTGAACAGTTGGCATAGGTGGCCGGTCCCTTGCAGCCCAGCTTGTAGAGGCAGTACCCTTCGGCATGGGTGGCATGACCATAGGCCTTGGCAAACCGTCCAGCGTCAAAGTGGGGACGACGCTCGCAATGCTCGTGAATCCTGCGTCCGTAGGCAAATTTTGGACGCCCCAGCTGATCCAGTTCAGGCAGTTTTTTAAAGGTCAGGTAGTACAGTACGGTGGAAAGCAGGTTGTAGGGGGATGGCGGGCAACCGGGGATGTTGATGATCGGCTTATCCTTGATAATTTCCCGTACCCCCACAGCGCCGGTGGGATTCGGAGCAGCGGCCTGAATGCCGCCATAGCTGGCGCAGGTACCGATGGAGATAATCGCGGCAGCCCCTTCGGCTGCCTTGCGCAGTGACTCCAGTGCCGTCTTGCCGCCAACCTTGCAGTAAATGCCGTTTTCCTTGGTGGGGATCGCCCCTTCCACCACCAGCAGATACTTGCCATGGTTGGCCTTCATGGAATCATGCAGTGATTTTTCAGCCTGGTGACCGGAACCGGCCATCAGGGTTTCGTGATAATCAAGGGAGATCATCTCCAGCAGCAGGGTGGCCGGAGCCGGATGATTGGCCCGCAGCAGCGATTCCGAGCAGCCGGTACACTCCTGAAAGTGCAGCCAGATCACCGGCGGACGGTCAGGGGCCTGGGCCGCTTCCACCACCTTGGCCGCCATACTGAACGGAAGTCCCATTATTGCTGTTGTTGCCACACAGGTCTTGATAAAATCCCGGCGACTGATCCCGTTGCCGAATAACTGTCCGTCCTTCACCATAGAGAGTCTCCCCGCTGCGCTCGTCTGTTCCGT
>CAXNJF010000272.1:0-3559 GCA_964202585.1 Trichlorobacter sp.
ATCTGGAGGAATCATTTTACGGCATGACTGACATCGCCAAGGCACTGCGTGAGATTGCTCTTGCCCTGGATGATGCAGTCAACGGCCTTGAAAAGCGGATCATGCAGAATCGGGTGGAGCAACTGCTGGAAGAAGAAGAATCCAGATGCCGCGAGCGGCTGGCCCCGTACCGCGCCCGGCTGGAAGGCAAGCGGGCGGTGCTGTTCACCGGCGGGGTCAAGACCTGGTCCATGGTCAATGCCCTGCGTGAACTGGGGGTAGAGATCCTGGCTGCCGGTACCCAGAACTCGACCCTGGAAGACTTTTACCGGATGAAGGCCTTGATGCACAAGGATGCCAAGATTATTGAAGACACCTCCACTGCCGGGCTGCTGGGGGTGATGAAAGAGAAGATGCCGGATCTGATCGTGGCCGGCGGCAAGACCAAATTTCTGGCTTTGAAGACCAAGACCCCGTTCCTTGACATCAACCATGGCCGTTCCCACCCCTACGCCGGGTATGAGGGGATGGTGACTTTTGCCAAACAGCTTGATCTGACCGTTAACAACCCGATCTGGCCGCTGCTGAACAGCCCTGCGCCGTGGGAAGAAGGTTATGATGCCTCCGTAGGGGCGTATGGCCATACGCCCCTGCAACATGCCAAGGTATTATTGGCCGAGGATCTCTCTGCCTCCCGGGTGGTAGTACCGAAAAAGGCGGCCACGGTCAACCCGCAGAAGAACTCGCCCGCTCTGGGGGCAACCCTGGCCTATCTGGGGATTGATCAGATGCTGGGGCTGCTGCATGGCGCGCAGGGCTGCTCCACCTTTATCCGGCTGCAGTTGTCGCGGCACTTCAAGGAATCCATCGCCTTGAATGCCACAGCCATGAGCGAAGACAGCGCCATCTTTGGCGGTTGGGAAAACCTGAAGAAAGGGATCGGTCGGGTGATTGAGAAGTTTGGTCCCAAGGTGGTGGGGGTGATGACCTCCGGTTTGACCGAGACCATGGGGGATGATGTCCGCTCTGCCATCCACCAGTTCCGTGAGGAACATCCCGAGCATGACGGGGTGCCGGTGATCTGGGCCTCTACGCCGGATTATTGCGGCTCACTGCAGGAAGGGTATGCCAACACCGTAGAGGCGATTCTGGCCACCCTGCCGGAAGCTGGTGAACCGATCCCGGGGCAGGTAAATCTTATCCCAGGTGCCCAACTGACACCGGCGGATGTTGAAGAGCTGAAAGAGCTGATCGAATCATTCGGCCTGACCGTACTCTGTGTTCCAGACATCGCCAATGCCCTGGATGGCCATATTGATGCTGATGTATCGCCGCTATCCACCGGCGGCATCAGCGTAGACAAGATCAAACAGGCCGGCCGCAGTATCGCCACTCTGTATGTTGGTGATTCACTGGCCAAGGCAGCGAGCCAGTTGGAAGAACGACTGGGCATACCGGCCTATGGCTTCACCTCCCTGACCGGCATGGCCGAGACCGACCGCTTCATGGCGGTGCTGTCAGCCATCAGTGGCAAAGTAATACCGGAGAAACACCAGCGCTGGCGTTCACGTCTTGCTGATGCGCTGGTGGACAGCCACTACCAGTTTGGCAACAAGAAGGTCGCCATCGCCCTTGAGGCTGACCACCTGAAAGGGATGACCCGCTTTCTGGCTGGCATGGGGTGCGAAATTCAGGCCGCCCTGGCAGCCACCCGCACCCGTGGTTTGGACAGCCTGCCCTGTAACAACATCTTTGTGGGGGATCTTGAAGACCTGGAAACCGCTGCCATTGGTGCAGACCTGCTGGTTGCCAACTCAAACGGCAGACAGGCAGCAGCCAAACTGAAGATCGGCGCCCATTTAAGAACAGGCCTGCCGGTGTTTGACCGGCTGGGAGCGCATCAGAAGATGTGGGTTGGGTATCGAGGGACGCTGAATCTGGTGTTTGAAGTAGCGAATCTGTTTCAAGCCAATGCGAAGGATGCGCAAAAGCTGGCACATAATTGATATTTTAAAGGAATAGTGAAGCCACCCAATTGGGTGGCTTCAGCCTTTCTCAGGTTATTGTTGCATCCTCGCCAGTTGTAACCGGTTTGCCATCTCGCCAGATCACGGCGTACTGACCTAGACGCCGTTTCTTTTCCAGCGTATGATTAACAGCCTGACGAAGGGCCTCCAGTTGTGCTTGTCCATCTTGCGATGGAGTAGTTTTACGAACTGCTTTCATATTCCAGCCTCCTGTAACAGCAATTGATAGTAGGCATCATGCAGGATAGCACGACTCTCTCCAGTTTGCTCAAAAACAAGTACTGGAGTGTCGCTGTCATTCATAAAGCAGGTGCATCGGTCTACGCGATGGCAGAATAGAGTGAGCAGGTTGTGCAGGCTGCGTGGAAAGCGTCGTTCAATATCCTGCACAGGAATAGCGTGTCCTCCGTGGACAACCCGTTCTGTCACCCGTAGTTTTGACATCTCGCAACTGGGCAGGGCCAGGTAGATCAAGGTAACCTGCCAGCCGTCATTATGGAGTCTTTCAATCAAGCGAAGATACGTACGCCCGGCCAGGGTAGTCTCCAGGGCAAAATCCTCACGTTTATTTATCCGTTCCTCAATTTCATGCAGGAAAATGCGGCTGGCAGCAACCATCTCCCGCTCGGGTGCCAGTGGCGACAGACCGGCAGCAATCAGGTCCGCATTGATAAAGTAGGTACAGCCAGCCACCTTGGCAAGATACTCCATCGCAAAGGTGGTTTTTCCAGCGCCGTTTGGGCCTGCAATAATCCAGCATGTCGGCATTTATTATCCTTCCTTAACGCCACCGCAACTTGGCCGATCATAAACACCGGCAGCAGCTAGTCGCAGAGTTGGGTGGGTAAAATATCACATCTTTTGGGCAGTGGGTCATTTTTCAATGCCGATTGACATGTTGCCTCTTCCCACGCCTGTCTGCTGAATAATCAGACAACCTGACCTGTAAAAAACTTGAGTTCCATCGTAATTTAAGCTTGTTATGTGTTGGCATGGTCTGTGCTAATCCGTTTGTGTATTTTTTGCAAAGGAGGCAGACCATGAAAATTGCATTTACCACCACCGACGGCACCATGATTGATCAGCATTTTGGCCAGTGTGAAAGTTTCCAGATCTGGGAGATCGGGCCTGATCAGGCTTCATTTCTTGAATCAGTGACAACAGAAGAGCATGGCAGCGATGAGGAGGACCGGATCACTGCCAGAGCCAAGATTCTGGCTGACTGCGCCATAGTCTACACCATGCAGATCGGTGGACCAGCTGCCGCCAAGCTGGTGGCACAGAAAATCCATCCCATGAAGACCAACACAGAAGTCAGTCTGCCGGAGACGGTGGCAAGACTGCAGGAAGTTTTACGAGGCAATCCGCCGCCCTGGCTCCGCAAGGCGATGAACAAGGGGCAGGCAACATCATTTGAGGAAGAATAACACAAACAGGAGGTGCCAAATGGCCTACATCACCGGATTAACCAAAGACAAGCAGGAATGGACCCCGCAGTTTATCGTTTCTATTGATGAGGAAACCTGTATCGGCTGCGGTCGCTGCTACAAGGT
>CAXNJF010000273.1:0-3548 GCA_964202585.1 Trichlorobacter sp.
CGTTCCATCAGGCGCTGATTCCCCACTGCCAGGCGGAAACCGTTGTACCTGCAGGTGATCCCGTGCCCCTCAGATTCGTGGAAGTCGCTGACCTCGCCGGGCACAATCCCCCGTTGCTGTGCAGCAGCAACGGCTGCCTGGGCCAGCGGATGACTGGAGGAGGCCTCGGCAGCGGCCAGACATTCAACAAGACGCTGTTCGTCTATATCCGGGACGGTGACCAGATCGGTCATGGCCGCTTTACCGCTGGTCAGGGTACCGGTCTTGTCCAGCAGCATTACCTGCAGCTTGGCTATGGTTTCAAGAGCCGAGCCCTTTTTAACCAGAATGCCGCGAGACAATGCAACGCCGCTACCAACCATGATGGCGGTCGGGGTTGCCAGCCCCATGGCACAGGGACAGGCGATGACGATAACAGCTACTCCGAACTTGAAAGCCACCAGAAACGGCGCATGCAGGATCAGCAGCCAGACCACAAAGGTCAACAGGGCCAGGCCGATTACGGTCGGCACAAACCAGGCTGAAACCGCATCGGCAAAGCGCTGGATCGGAGCTTTGTCCCCCTGGGCATCCCGGACCATTCTGACAATTTGTGAGAGGAGTGTTTCTTCCCCGATCCGGGTGGCCTTGACAAGCAGTCTGCCGTTTTTGTTGATGGTTGCGCCAGTGACATTGTCGCCGGTCTGCTTGGTGACCGGCAGTGATTCGCCGGTGACCATCGCCTCATCGACACTTGAAGCGCCCTCTATCACCTCGCCATCAACCGGTATGGTCTCGCCCGGCCGTACTGAAACCAGATCCCCTATCCGGATTATTGAGGCAGGCACCTCTTTTTCTCCATCAGCAGTTACCAGTCGGGCCTTGTCGGCCTGCAGGTGCAACAGTTTTTTCAGTGCTTCGCCAGCCTTGCCACGGGCCCGTGCTTCAAGATATTTACCCAGACGGATAAAGGTAATCAGCCAGGCCGATGTTTCAAAGAAGACCTCGCGGCTGTCTCCCATCAAGCCGAAAAAAGCCAGCAGGGAGTAGCCCCAGGCTGCTGTGGTGCCCAGCGCCACCAGAACATCCATGTTGCTGCTTTTGCTTTTTAGGGCAGACCATGCCCCACGGTAGAAGGCCAGACCGGCGCTGAACTGCACCACTGTGGCAAGCAGCAGGTTCATCCAGCCGATACTGCGTTGATGATGCAGGGTCATGGTGACCATAATCGGAAGGGAAAGGATCAGCGAAAACAGGAACCAGTTACGTTGACTGCCCAGTTCGGCGTTTTCTGCTTCTTCAGCCACCGCCAGTTCCTGTGGTGTGTATCCGGCGGCAACCACCAGCCCAAAGATCTGCCCCTTGTCCAGCTGCTGCGGGTCATAGCGCACAAAGCCGGTGCCGGCTACCAGGTTGACCACGGCGGTGGTGATGGCTGTCTGTTCCAACAACGCCTTTTCCAGGCGTGCCACGCAGGAGGCGCAATGCAGGCCGGTAACGCCGAAGGTCAGTTCTCCCGGTGGCTCCGGCTTGATAACGCCGTAGCCCAGGGAACAGATTTTTTCCATAATTGCATCAGCGGTAATGAGGTTTTCATCAAAGGTGGTGGTCAGCTGGGCAATGGCAAAATTGACAACGGCGGATTGTATACCGGGCAGTGCGCTGATTTCCCGCTCAACACGGGCAGCGCAGTTGGCACAGGACATACCGGTGATCTGGACTGACAGTGTTGCCATGGTTTTAGTGTACGGCGTTCATCGAAGTGGTCATGGAGAAGAGGTCGTTTTGCTCAAGCCAGGACTTGACCCGGTCACTGAGAAAGGTATCTCGCAGATCAGCCAGCTGTTGTTCTTCTTCTGGAAAGAATGAAAGGATGTCTGAAGGGTTGGAGTAGGGAGGCTTGCCCGACAGAGCATGATTCAGCAGTCTGCTCAGTTCGCTGTTTGCCTGTTTCTCAAGAAAACCGTGTAACAACGTGCGCTCAGCCGAGATATCAAGATAAGGGATCTCAAGAAAACGTTCATGATGCTGTTCCATCTGCTCCCAGAAACCATCCTCCATATCTGCACGGACAAAGAATATTTCACCGGTCATCCGGTCAAAAAAATAGACCCGGTCCTGTTCCATGTTTGAAAAAGCGCCCAGCAATTCATCCCAGGCTATGGCGACACTGTGTATCATACAAACGGCTCCTTGTTTGTTCTATCTGTTGACAGTCGCTTTCTCTCACGGCACAATCCGCCGCACCATGCGTACTATTTTTCTTGCTGACGCCCATCTGCATCATCCGGCTGACACCAATTACCGGGTGCTGCTTCGCTTTATCCAGTCGCTACAGGGGGTAACCGAAACCCTCTGCATTCTGGGTGACCTGTTTGACTTTCGTGTAGGACTGATTTCCCTTGAGTATCCGGAGCATGAACCGTTGCTGGATGCCCTGGAGCGGTTACAGAAAGCAGGAACCCGTCTGATCTACCTGGAAGGGAATCATGACTTTCATCTGGGCGTAGAGCTTGCCGCTCGTCTGGGTGCCGAAATCTACACGGGTCCGGTTACACTCAATCTGCAGGGAAGGCAGATCTTTCTTTGCCATGGCGACCTTGTCAATCAGGCTGACTGGCGGTATCGCTTGCTGCACCGGGCACTGCGGCATCCGGTGACGGTTCATGCCGGACGCTTATTATCCCCGGCGGCGGTACAGGGGTTGCGAAGCAGATTGCAGCGTTCCAGCAAGAGCCGTTACTATCGCGATCAGCAACGCTGGGATTACACCGCCAAAATCCGTTCTTTTGCTGATTCGGTACGACTTCAAGGCTGTGATGCCCTGGTGCTGGGGCATTTCCATCTGCCGTTCATTGAGCATCAGGACCGGTTTACCCTGGTTTCGCTGGGGGACTGGATTACCCAGTTTTCCTACGCCGAAATGATTGATGGCCAGCTAAACCTGCTTACCTGCTCTTCCTGAAAAATTCAGCCAGTGCCTGTTCTCCCAGATTTGAGGCCTTGATCTTCCACTTGTCGCCATTGATAACCAGCGCCACCAGAGCGATACGGGGTTTATCCGCAGGAGCATAGGCAGCGAACCAGGAGTAATGCCCCTTTGGACTGTCGCCATCAATGGAACCGGTCTTGGCGGCAATCTTCATCTCGCTCAACAATCTGCGTCCTTCATAGCTGCGGAACGCCTTGCGGGAGGTGCCGCTGGTAACGGTGGTCAGCAGCATGCTGGTCAGGCTGTTCGCTGTCTCAGGGGTGATTACCCGTTCCAGTTCCCTGGTGGTTGGTACCTTCAAGACCTTGCCGTCCAGGGTTGCCTGATCAACCAGACGCGGTGCCATCAGGCTGCCACGGTTGGCAATGGCGGCGGTAATGGCAGCGGCATGGATCGGTGATACTTTCAGATCATGGTCAAGTCCGCAGCCCTGCAGGCGCAGGTCATGGGTCGTTTCTGCCAGGGGGGCCGGGCTGGGAACCGCCGGTACGCCGGGCAGCAGCAGGGTACGGTTGAAGCCGAAGCGGCTGCAGGCTTGCTGCAAGCCCTGTTTGCCCAGCAGATTGCTGGCAACCAG
>CAXNJF010000274.1:0-3544 GCA_964202585.1 Trichlorobacter sp.
CTGAATGTACGCATCTTCTCATCGAACAAGTTTGCCGACCTGAAGGCGTTCATCGAAGGAACCTACCGCGACGCCATGACGTCTGAAACCGTCCTGTACGATGCGATGCTGGCAGGCCTTGACCTGATCGGCAAAATGCCGGCCAATGAGCCCCGCTTCATGGTGGTCTTTTCCGACGGTGAGGACATCAACAGCACGTACAAGAAGCAGGATGTGATCAACGAGGCCGTAAAAGTTAAAGGATTCAAAACCTACGCAGTTGATTTCATGCCGGCCCCCGAAACCAACGAGTTTCTGACTGCTTTCGCAGCAACCCACAGCGGCCAGATCTGGAAGGCAAAGTCCGAGGAATACCTCGTATCGACCTTCAAGGAAGTGGTCAAGAGATTCGACTATTTTTACGTCCTGAATTACAAATTTCCGCCCCCACCACCACCGCCACCAGTCGTGGCTCCGGCACCTCCACCACCACCGGTGGTTGTAGAAAAGCAGAAGCAATCAAAAGTTATGGTGTTTGAAACTGCGGCACTGTTTGATTTCAACAAGTCGGTTCTGAAGCCGCAAGGTAAAGAGCAGATCAAGAAGTACCGTGAGCAGGTGCAGGAGGATATGAGCCGCGCCGATAAAATCAAGGTTACCGGTCACACTGACAATATCGGTTCTGCCAAGTACAACCTGAAGCTTTCTCTGAAGCGTGCCCAGGTTGTTCGCGATTACCTGGTCAGTATCGGTACCGATCCCAATAAGATGGAAGTCTTCGGGGTAGGCAAAGACAAGCCGATTGCTGATAACAAGACCAAGGCCGGCCGTGCAAAGAACCGCCGCGTCGAGGTTGACGTGGTTGGTCTGGAAAAATAAGTCAGCTGATTTCTTCCGGATCGGAAGATCGATGACTGGCTGGCTTGTCTGCTGTAAAACAGATGGGGTGTGTACTTTACACACCCCATCTGTTTTCGATAACACAGTGGGATTCTCTGTTTGCCGCACAAGGAAAGATGCACTATACTTCCATCGATCCATGAGATAGCCGAAGACCGGTGAACTGATTCATAACAGGAGACAGCATGGCACAGAATACAATCTATCTGATCGGGGCTGGCATTGCGGGATGCGAAGGTTTGAGCGCAAAGGCCCTTGATATAATCGGTGATGCCGAGGTGCTGGTGGGGCGTCAACGCCATCTGGATCGTTTCCCTGCGTTTACCGGCGAGAAGATACTGCTGGGTGAACTGGCGCCGCTGCTGACGTTTCTGCAGGCCACTGACAAAAGGATTGCGGTGCTGGCCACCGGTGACCCAAACTTCTTCGGAACCGGACGCTTTCTGCTGCGCAACCTGCCCAAAGACCGTCTTGAAATAATTGCCAACGTTACCAGTATGCAGTATGCCTTTGCCCGGATCAAAGAGCCCTGGGATGATGCAATTTTCCTTTCATTGCAAGGCCGGGGCATGGGTACGTCAATTGACAAGATTGTGGCTGCGGAAAAGGCCTGTGTTCTGACTGATCAACGGAATACTCCTGCAGCTGTAGCAGCAGAGCTGATTGAACGGGGAGCAGACGGCTACGAGGTATGGGTCTGTGAAGATCTGGGAATGCCCACCGAAAAATTTACCCGCACCACGGTCAAGGGGTTACTGACCCTGCAGCATTCAGAGCTGAATATCCTGATTCTGATCCGCACCTGGGAACCAAATCTGGCCCAGTATCCGCTGATCGGAATTGATGATGACGAGTTCGCTTCCTTCAAGAAACTGTTTACCCGTCAGGAAGTGCGTGCGGTTACGCTGGCCAAATTGAAGCTGCAGAACGATCTGGTGATGTGGGATATCGGCGCCGGTTCCGGCTCGGTTTCAATCGAAGCATCCAACCTGATCCCTAACGGCAAGCTGTTTGCCATTGAGAAGAACAACCAGTATGTGGCTTTTTTAAAACAGAATCTGGACAAGTTCTGCGCCCGCAATGTCAAGCTGGTTGAGGCTTACGCGCCGGATGGACTGGATGACCTGCCGGATCCGGACCGGGTCTTTATCGGTGGAGCAGGTGGCAATCTGGAGGAGATCATCGAGCAGGTTGACCGGCGGATGAAGGCTGACGGCCTGATTGTGATTAACGCCGTGACGCTTGATACCCTGACCAAGAGTGTTGAGGCGCTGGAATACCACGGCTACCAGGTAGAAGTGGTCTGCATCAACGTCTCCCGTACCCGCCCATTGACGGAATTCAAACTGTTTGAAGCCCATAACCCGGTCTATGTCATCACCGCCTGGAAAGGGGCCGAATAGCCTCGAAGCCATACCATCCGGAGGAATCTCCCATGTCCGATTCGCTGATCGTCCGTACCCCTTCGGCCTACGGCTATCCCCTGCTGATTAAAAATCTTTTGTTCTGCCCGGTTGTGGATGCTCCGGAACAGGAGATCGTCTACCGCAGCCACCGCTTTACCTACCGCGATCTGCGGCAGCGGGTAGCACGTCTGGCCAGCGCCCTGACCGCCCTGGGAGTTAAAAGAGGTGACACCGTGGCGGTGATGGACTGGGATTCTCACCGCTATCTGGAGTGCTTCTTTGCCGTGCCGATGATCGGAGCGGTGTTGCATACCATTAATGTTCGGCTCTCACCTGAGCAGATTCTTTATACGATTGACCATGCCGAAGATGATGTCCTGCTGGTAAACAGCGAGTTTTTACCGATTCTTGAGCAGATCCGGGGCCGGATGGATACGGTCAAAAGCTTTGTGCTGTTGAATGACGAACCGGCTGTGCCTGAATCCACGATTCCGTTTGCAGGTGACTATGAAGCGCTGCTGGCGGCGGCTTCTGATCAGTTCTGTTTTGCTGATTTTGATGAGAATACCCGCGCCACTACGTTCTACACCACCGGCACCACCGGTATGCCCAAAGGGGTCTATTTCAGCCACCGCCAGCTGGTATTGCACACCATGGGGGTACTCGGGGTGCTCGGTTCTGCTGTGGGACACGGCAGTTTTCACCGCCAGGATGTTTACATGCCGATTACCCCGATGTTCCACGTCCATGCCTGGGGTGTGCCCTACGTGGCCACCATGCTGGGGGTCAAACAGGTTTATCCTGGCCGTTATGTGCCGGACACCCTGCTTGAACTGGTTGAAAAAGAGGGAGTTACCTTCTCTCACTGCGTCCCCACCATCCTGCATATGTTGCTGAAGCATCCCCACGCCCAACGGATGGACCTGTCCGGCTGGAAACTGATTATCGGCGGAGCTGCCATGCCCAAATCGCTCTGCCTTGAGGCGATGAGGCGGGGGATCGATGTCTTTGCCGGGTATGGCATGTCCGAAACCTGCCCGATATTGACGATTGCCCATCTCTCCCCGGAGATGCTGGAACTGTCGACCGAAGAGCAGGCAAACATCCGCTGCAAGACCGGTCGCTCCCTGCCGTTGGTTGATTTGAAGATCGTAGATGCCCATCAGCAGGAACAGCCCCGGGATGGAACCAGTACGGGCGAGATTGTCGTGCGTGCTCCCTGGCTTACCCAGGGATACCTTAAAGATCACAAGGCCTCG
>CAXNJF010000275.1:0-3527 GCA_964202585.1 Trichlorobacter sp.
ACCAAGTTCAACCCCCATGCTGATCGCTTCCAGCGGCGAACGGCCGGTGTAGCAGGTGCGGGGGTCATACCCGAACACCGAGAGGTTGGCAACATCACTGCCCGGTGGAAGCCCGTCCGGCACGGTGTGGGCCAACCCCACCTGTCCGGCTTGGGCCATTTTGTCCATGTTGGGGGTCTGCGCTGCCTGCAGCGGGGTCTTGCCGTCTAAATCTGCACAGGGCTCATCGGACATGCCGTCGCCCAGAAGAACGATGATCTTCATACCAACCTTTCGTACGCATAAAATAATCTGTGATACTAGCTGTTCAGCCTTCTGATTGTCAATTACAGCTGTGTCTTCCTGACAAAGATTTCCCGTGCCAGAGCGGTATCAATGGCAAACTCGGAGAATCCAACCCTGAAGATATAGGATGGAAATGCCTGCACCAGTATGATCCGGTTCCCGGGCAGAACTCCCATCGCCATCAGCTTCTGCATCTTCTTGTTGTCCTCGGTCAGGATGTAGGCAATCTCCCCCTCCTGTCCGGACTTGAATTCGGTCAGTGGCACCACCCCCAGATCACCTTGTCTACGTGCCTCGGCACAGCATTCACCTGGTGGAATCGGTTTACCGTGGGGGCAAGTGGCAGGATGGTTGAGCATGGTACAAAGCTTGATATCCACCCCGCCCTTTAAAAGATGCTCAAACTGGCAGGCAAAAAGGTCAGCATCATCTCCCTTGATGTTAAAGACATCCATCATCAAACGCTCGGCCAGACGATGCCTCCTGACGGTCATACGTCCAACTTCACGCCCTTCCGGACGGATATAGAGCATCCCCTTGCGTATCTCCGCCAGGGCGTTGCGGGTCAGCTCCTTGACCGGCTCTGCATCAGGTTGCAGATGCATTGGCTCCAGATCAAGAAAAGCGGCGTTTTCCTCTTCAACATCAATCCAGAGTCGTTCAATAATATCTTCAGCCTGCTCGGAAAGTTTCATGGTTCGCGCTCCTCATTTTTTCTTGATACCATCCGCTTCAACCGTTTCAAAAAATCAGGTTCCTGAACATTCTTATAACCGCAACGCGGACAATGAATCCCATGACAACCGCCAGCGCAGGCACCGCAGCTGGTTTGTGTCACCTCTGATGCATCAAACTCATGCCCGCAGAATCCGCATTGCATGTCGCTACCCAAGTAACCGTGTAACCAGCAGCAGCTGATTCAGCACGTAGCCGCTGCCAAAGGCCACCAGGCTGACAAAACAGAAGATGAGCAGCGAAACTCTCCAGCCCCGCTCTTTCAGCATCATCAGAAACTGGGCTATACAGGGGATAAACAGGGTCAGGGTAACCGCAGCCACGGTCAGTTGACGGGCATCCAACAACCCCTTGGTCTGTAGATCATACAAACCGGCAGCACCGTAATCACGTCGAAAGAAGCCAAAGATAAAGGCCACCGCGGCATCAGTGGGAAGTCCAAGACTCCCCATCAATGGCTCCATGGCAACAATCACCCGTTCCATAGCACCGGTAATCTTACCCAGCCAGAGCAGCACTGAAGCGAGTACAAACAGCGGCAGGATCTCCAGAAAATACCACTGCATCCGGGTATAGGTTTTGGTCAGAACATTTGAAAGCTGGGGCAAACGCATCGGCGGCAGCTCCATATAAAACATTGGCGCTTCGCCCGGCAGCAGACGTCCGGCAAGCACCCCCACCAGCACAAACAGCAGAGACATGCAGAGAATCCAGACCAGCAACGCTCCCGGTGTGCGGGCCAAAAGCGACAGGATAACACCCAGCTGGGCTGAACAGGGTATGGCCAGAGCCAGTAGCAGCGTGGCTATCACCCGCTCCCGGACAGTTTCAAGGGTACGGGTTACCATGGTAGCCATGGTGCTGCAACCAAACCCCAGCACCATCGGGATCACGGCACGACCGGACAGGCCGAACCACTTGAAAACCCGATCCACCAACAAGGCCAGGCGTGGCAGGTAGCCGCCATCCTCAAGGATTGAGAAGAAAATAAAAAACGTGGTAACAATCGGCAGAATGATCCCCACTGCATAGCGCAAACCCAGGGTAATAATGCCATACTCCCCCACCAGTAGTTCCTGCAGCCACCACCAGGGAATCCAGTTTGTAATCACCCCGGAAATCCAGGGGGTAAACAGCCCTTCAAACAACCTCTTCTCCAACAGATCTACCAGGGTACCGGCGCCAAAACTCCCGACAAATTTAAACAGGCCAAAATAGAGCGTCAACAACAACAAAGGCACCCCTGTTAAAGGCTGCACTGCCAGACTGGAAAGGCGATTCCCCCAGTTTTCCCGCTGTTTTTCAGGCAGGGTGATCACCCCCCGTATCAGGCGGTTAACAATTTCCTTACGCTCCATAGAAAGATCAAGGTGAAAGGACTCCCGACGGTCAAAAGCGATCTCACGCACCTTCTCCGCCAAAGCCGGATATCTGTCCCTCTCTTCTTTTTCCACAAGGTCAGAAACCTCTTCGTCTCCCTGCAGCAGCAGAAGAGCCAGAGCACGACGGGAGAGAACATAACTGCCCTGCATCCGGCTGGAAAGAAACGCAATATCCCCTTCCAGCAGCCGACTGTAGCTGATCGGCAGACCGCAACTGCTACCAAGCCGGTCAATGGCGATTTTAATCTCTTCTATTCCCCGCTTGCGCGCGGTTGCCGCGCCGATCACCGGTATACCCAGACGCTGCTGCAAAAGGGGCAGATCAAAGGAGAGCCCCATCCGCTCCGCCTCATCCATGATATTAACCACCAGCACCACCGGCAAACCGGCTTCAATCAACTGGATCGTCATGGCCAGCATCCGCTCCAGGTTACGGGCATCCAGCACATGCAGCACGACATCAGGCTTTTCGTTCAGCAGGATCTCGCGGGCAACCCGTTCCTCCTCGGTAATCGTATGCACCGAGTACATACCGGGGGTATCGATCACCTGCCAGGCCTGGCCATTAATAACCGCGTTGCCCCGCGAGACCTCAACCGAGGTACCGGGGTAGTTTGAGACAGTCACATAACTGCCGGTCAGGGCGTTAAACAGCACACTCTTGCCCACATTGGGATTGCCAACCAGGGCTACCCGATGGATGGTTTGTATAGGTGCAGATGAAACCTCTAAAGCTGACATCTATCTCTTCCTTCTATTGAAAGCCATTTTCATATACGTAGCAACGACTACCGGGCTGGTTTACTGCAGGCCGGACAGATGCCGCATAGCTGCATTTTGTGGTTGGTCAACACAAACCCGTGCCGCTTGGCTATCTCCTGCTGTAACCGCTCTATGGTTTCATCTTCAAACTCGATAATCGTATTACAGCGGGTGCAGATCAGGTGGTCATGGTGTTCACCGGCCAGTTGATGTTCATAGCGGGTCTGGCCGTCGGGAAGCGCCATTTCTCGGGCCAGTCCAGCTTCAACAAACAGCTTGAGAGTACGATAGACCGTAGCCTGCCCGATACCGGGGTGAGAAGCCCTGACTTTGAGATAGAGCTCTTCAACGCTTAAATGTTCA
>CAXNJF010000276.1:0-3508 GCA_964202585.1 Trichlorobacter sp.
TTCGCCAGAAAGCGATGGAAATGCATGAGAAATACAGGAAAGACCATCTGCCGGCCTATCTGGAGATCACTGTTTTTTTACTGGAATGGCTGTTTGCCCATATCAATGTTACAGATCGCTCTGTTTTTGAATACCTGGCTGTACAAAACACAAGCTAGCGTTTCTGATATTTACCGTTAACTCCCGAATACATATAAACAAAAGGATCTCTTCATGACCACGATTGACCTGACCTGGAACACTGCCCTGCTCTACCCTGCCCCTGATTCACCTGAGCTTGAGGCTGACCTTTCATCCTTTGACAAAGTAGCAACTGACTTCCGTGAGAAGTACTTTGAGAAGATCGCCAGCCTGGATGCAGCGGCCATCCTTGCCAGTATTCAGGAATATGAAGCGATGCAGACCCGCATGGCCAGGCCGTTCTGCTATGCCCATCTGCTGTTTGCCAGTGACTCAAGTAATGAGGTTCACCGCGCGCTTTCACAACGCTGCTCCGAGCTTGGCAGCCGTCTGTCCCAGGCGCTTTTATTTTTTGATCTTGAGCTGATGAACCTGCCGGATGACCTGTTTGCCCAGGTTTGTGCCCTGCCCGGCGCTGCCCAATATCTTCACTTTCTGGAAGGGATCCGAAAATTCAAGCCATACACCTTGCAGGAGAATGAAGAGCGGCTTTTGACCCGCAAGGATCTGACCGGTAGCCGGGCCTTTACCAAGCTGTTTGATGAACTCTCCGCGTCTCTCACCTATCAGATGGAGTTTGAGGGACAGATCAGGGAGTTTACCGGTGAAGAGCTGCTTTCCCTGCTCCATCATCCATCAGCGGAAGTCCGGTTTAACGCCCAGACCTGCTTTCTGGAAAAACATGCCGAAAGCGGCAATGCCCTGGTCTTTGGTACGGTCTTTAACAATATGGCCCTTGATCATGGTCAGGAGATGGAACTGCGGGGCTACAACAGCGCCATCCAGCCGACCAATATCGGCAACGAACTGAGTGACGAGGCGGTGGAGCATCTGATGCAGACCACCGAGGTCAACTACGGTCTGGCCCAGGAGTACTTCCGGCTCAAGGCTAAAATGCTGGGGATGGACAAGATCCGTAACTGCGATGTGTACGCTCCGGTTGCAGAGGCGCAAAAGAAGTATGCATTTGATGAAGCCCGGGATCTGACCATAGCTGCCTACAGAGGCTTTGATCCGCAATTTGGAGAGATCATCCAGGCTTTTTTTGACGAGCGCAGGGTGGATGTACTGCCACGCCAGGGCAAATCAGGCGGTGCCTTTGCCATGGGGATCTCCCCGGTTGATCCCCCCTTTCTGCTCTTGAACTTCACCAACAATCTGCGGGATATAGCCACCATTGCCCACGAAGCAGGGCACGGCCTGCACTTTGTCCTGTCCCAGAAGCAAAACAACCTCAACTACCATGCACCGCTGCCACTGGCTGAGACCGCCTCGGTCTTTGGCGAGATGTTGTTGACCAGGATGCTGTTGGACAAGGAAGAAGACCTGGAGGTTCGTAAATCGCTGCTCTGCGCCAAGATCGAGGATATCATTGCCACCACCTTCCGCCAGACCGTTCTGACCCGTTTTGAGATGCGGTTGCATCAGGAACGGCAACAGGGGCTGCTTTCCAACGACCGGATTTGCGCCATCTGGCTGGAAGAAAACGGCAAACTGTTCGGTGACGCAGTGGAGATGATTCCTGCCTACCAATGGGGCTGGTCCTACATCAGCCATTTCATTCACAGCCGTTTCTACTGCTATTCCTACACCTTTGCCGAACTGATGGTGCTGGCCCTGTACCAGCAGTATCGCGTGACTGGCGACAGTTTCAAGCCGGGCTACCGGGCGCTGCTTGAATCAGGCGGTGCATTGTCTCCTGCTGACACGGCAAAACTGGCTGGTATTGATATTGAATCTTCAGGTTTCTGGCAGAAGGGATATGACTTTTTAGAGGGGCTGATTGAGGAACTAAAGGGGATCGTGGGCTAATTCTAGTAGATCGTTTCGCGAATAGCATTACAAATTATGCCAGCTCCAGATCGAACTTTTTCCATCGGAACGGAACTGGTGATTCATTGATTTCAGCAATTCCTTTGAGTATCCGCTCCTTCAATTCCTCTTTGGAAGTTACGCGGATGTGGCGCAAAAAAGAACGGGCCATTTTAGAAAAAGCGCACTCTACCAGATTCAGCCAAGAGCCGTGCTTTGGCGTGTGGACGTACTCGAATCTTCCTGGTCGTGTGGCCAGATATTTCATAGTTTCTTTTGAAATATGGGCAGAGTGGTTGTCCAATACCACCCGTATGATCGCTTCAGTCGGATAGTGCAAGTCAAGGCGCTTGAGCAGATCAATAAACTCACAACTGCGATGCCTTGGTTCAACGTTGGCAATGATTTCTCCAGTGTGCAAGTCAAGCGCTGCAAGAATGGATAAAGTTCCATGACGGACATATTCATAATCCCTTGCAACTGAAGATTCTTTCCCGGGAACCGGCGGAAGATCAGGAGCCGTCAGCCCAATTGCCTGTACACCGTGTTTTTCGTCAACGCTGACCGTATAGATAGGTGTTGGCCTGTTCGCATCAGTTGCACCAGCTGGAAAGAGTGAAACATCTTGATACACCATTAGCACTTCCCGCATCTTTTGCTCAAACTCGGGATCACGTTTTTCAAGGTAGTAGCGAATCCGATGAGGCTTTATGTCTTGCTCATTCAAAATGCGCCAGACGGTAGCTTTGACTGCACTCGCCAAGCGTGGAAATCCTGCCTCTACGGCATGTTTGGCCACATAACGTGCAAGTGCTGATAGTGTCCATAATTCAGAAGCAAGCCCATGTTCTTTGGGCTTTGTGCATGCCAAGTTGACAACCCATGCCTTGGCATCATCTAAAATTTCTGGTTCCTTCGGACTGTGGTACGTATCTTTAAGCCCAGCTTGGGCTCCGGCAGCAAGTGCCTTGTCAATGCATTTGTAAATAGCTGGCCTGCTGATTCCAACACGGCGCTTGATGCTACTAATATCAGCACCATTAGCGTAATGTAACAGTACTTTGGCGCGAACTACTTCACGTACTGGTGCCGTCATAGAACCTGAAAGTGAAGTAAGCAGTATTCTGTTTTCGTCAGAGAGCACCAGTCGAGCCCGCAATGTTTTTCGTGGCATGACCGCCTCCTCATGTGGTTTGGCGCAATCATGGCGAAAACAGAATTATTTGTAAATATATTTATGAAACGAACTACTAGTCAGCTTTGACCGTAACCGTTACAGCGTCAATGCTCAAACTGTGGGTAAAACCGTTTCCCTGCGGGCATATGCCAACCGGGTAGTCATGGTCAAGGATGGGCAGACCATAGGCATTCACCGCCGTCATATGGGCAGGGATAAAGTCATCTACGATCCCTGGCACTATCTGGAGGTACTCAAGCGTAAACCTGGAGCCTTGAGAAACGGAGCGCCGTTCAAGGACTGGGTCTTGCCGGAACCGATTGCAGAGGTCAGGGCATT
>CAXNJF010000277.1:0-3463 GCA_964202585.1 Trichlorobacter sp.
CTGGGAGTATATGAAGTCGTGAGCTTGAAATCGGTCATAACGGGTGTACTCTATAACAAAAGAGGTTGAAAGTCTGTCAGTAGTTGACTGTCAGATAAATCTGATATAAAAAGTCTCGTTTCGTAATTGGTTAATTTTTCAGGGGTCATGCATGGAAAGGGTAAAACAGAACTGGTTGATCGGCTTTGGGTGTGCCCTGCTGTTCTGTCTGTCTGCAACAGCAGCCCAGGCTACCGGTCGTGCTCTGGTCTTCACGCCGTTACCGATTGAGCAACCGGAAACCGTGATCGCAGCCAGCCGTCCCCTGGTCAACTATCTGTCAAAACAACTGGGAGTGCCGATCAGCATCCGCTATGAAAAGAACTATGAAGATATCCTGCGTCTTTTTCAGGAAGGGAAGATTGATATAGTTCATCTGGGGCCGTTACCCTATGTTACCTTGCGGCAGGTCTATCCAAAAGCAGAACCGTTGGCTGCCATCAATGAAGCGGATGGGAAGACAACCTATACCTGCGCCATGGTAACCGCCTTTGATGGCCCTGCTACGCTTAAGCTGGTCCGGCGCTCCGTGGCGCTGACACAACCTCTCTCAACCTGTGGGCACCTTACCGCCGGTTATCTGTTGAACAAACATGGGATACAGCTTGATGCACTGCACCATGACTATCTGGGGAATCACGATAAGGTAGCCCTGGCTGTGGTGAAAGGAACCTACGAAGTGGGTACGATCAAGACGACAGTGGCAAAGAAATACGCCAACCTGACCCTGCGGGTGATTGAAGAAACGCCGAATCTGCCCGGTTTTTTGCTGGTCGGGAACAAGGCCACTCTGAGTCTCGATCAGATCAGGGAAATTACCGGACTCTTGCTGAAGCTGTCCGGCAGTGAGCAAACGAGTCTGAATCTGGGGAAATATGGTTTTAGCGCGACAACAAACGCTGATTACGACCTGATCCGTACCTATTCACGGTTTATTCGGTAAGAACCAGTGCGACTTGATTTTATCAAACATAAACTGACGTTTGCAGCGATAAGCGTATTGACGCTTGTTTTCTGGTGCAGCGGCTATGGTTATCTGTGCCACGAGCGGGATCTGCTTGAAAAATTGCAACTTGAAGGCCAGACCCATGCCCAGCAGGTTGCCTGGCAGGCGGTAACCACCGGGCATCGGATAGCAATGCAGTCATATTTTGACAGCTATATCATGCGACCGGAGGTGATGGGCATTCTGCAGGCAGGACTGACAGACAATCAGGAACAGCAGAACATTGCGCGGGTCAGACTGTACCGCACCCTCTCCCCTGTGTATGAGCTGTTTCGACAGCGCGATGTCCGTCAACTGCACTTCCATACCCCGGATAACCGTTCCTTTCTCCGCTTTCATTCCCCCCACAATTCAGGAGATTCCATAGCGGCAAGCCGCCCCTCAGTCGTCGAGGCCAACCGGACCCGCAAGCCGATCTTCGGCTTTGAGACCGGTCGGGTGGTCATCGGTTTCCGCAATGTTTTTCCGATTGTCTGGCAGGGACAGCATCTGGGCAGTGTCGAGTTGTCGCAACCTTTTGAGGCAGTACGCAAGGGGTTGCATGACCTTGACCCTGCCAAGGAGTACCTGCTGGTATTGAAGGGGTCGGTCCTCTTGCCCAAGCTGTTTGATGAACACAAGAAGCTGTATGCTCCCTCACTGTTCAGTCAGGACTGGCTGGTGGAGGATCCGAAGCGGGAGCTGCCGGACTCGGCGGTGATCCTTTCTCCCGCAGCCCAGGATGTGTACGGACTGCTTAAAGACAGTAACAAGTTTAATGCTGCCCTGAAAACAGGTGAAAATGCTTCCGTTGCGATCCGGCGCGGTGGTCAGATCTGTCAGATTACCCTGATTCCGCTGCATGATACCGATGGTGTAGCCAGTGCAGTCATGCTGGCCTTTAGCAGGTCGCCGGAGCTTGATGAGCTCTACGCCAGTCACCGGGTAAACCTGCTGATTTTCAGTGTTCTGGTGCTGTTCGGAGGGGTGTCGCTCTATCTGTTTCTCAGCAGTATGAAGTCCATGCGAGAACAGGAACAGCAGATGGCGCTGATCTCTTCGAATATTGCTGACGGTATCTACGTCATCGATGGTCTGGGCCGGATCAGCTTTACCAACCAGCGGGCGACCGAACTGCTTGGCTATACGCAGCAAGAGTTTCAAGGCAGGATCGCCCATGGCCTGTTTCATCGTCATAATGGTAATCAGGAAACCCCCTTGGAAGAATGTCCGATTTTTAGCGTGATCCAGACCAGAGGGCGCTATGACGGAGAAGAGCAGTTTGCTCACAAGGACGGCAGTCTGCTGACTGTACAGGTGGCCAGCCAACCGATGCTGAAAGGTGAACGTGTGGTGGGGTCAGTCACCATTTTCAGGGATATTTCTGATCGAAAGCTGATGGAGGAGCAGCTGCGGCTGCTGTCGATTACGGACCCGTTGACCGGTGTCTATAACCGGCGCTTCCTGCAGGAAACTCTTTTAAAAGAAATGTACCGTGCAGAGCGGCATGAGGTGCAGTTCTCATTGATCATGCTTGATCTTGATCATTTCAAGCAGGTCAATGACAAATATGGGCATGATGCCGGTGACCGGGTGCTGCGGCATCTGGTGGGGTTGTTGCGCGGGCGGATTCGCAGCTCTGACTGTCTGGCGCGTTGGGGCGGTGAGGAATTCATGCTGCTCTTGCCCCATACCGAACTGCAGGCGGCCGCCGTGCTTGCGGAGGGGCTGCTGGAGGACCTGCGCCGGTCCGAAATCACGGGGGTCGGCAGTGTGACCGCCAGCCTCGGTGTTGCAGTCTATCAACCTGACGATACGGTTGAGAAACTTGTGCAGCGTGTTGATGACCTGATGTATGCCGCCAAACAGGCCGGGAGAAACTGCGTTCGGGCAGAGGATGTATAACTCCTTGCCCTTGAACCAAAAATCTGCCATAGTGCCGATTAACGACGGGCCTTGAGCCCGTCTTTTTATTTGTCAAGGAGTCAGAAAATGCAGGAACGTATCCGTAACATCGCCATTATCGCCCACGTAGACCACGGTAAGACCACCCTGGTTGACGCCATGTTGAAGCATTCCGGGGTCTACCGGGAAAACGAAGCCATCACTGAACGGGTGATGGACAGCAACGACCTGGAGAAGGAACGGGGCATTACCATTCTGGCCAAAAACCTCTCGATCCATCATGGTCAGTACAAGATCAATATTGTAGATACCCCCGGTCACGCCGATTTTGGCGGTGAGGTGGAGCGGGTGCTGAAGATGGTTGACTCGGTGCTGTTGCTGGTAGACGCACTGGACGGCCCGATGCCCCAGACCCGCTTCGTACTGAAAAAGTCTCTTGACCTGAACCTGAAACCGATTGTGGTGATCAACAAGATCGACCGCCCCGGCTCCAGACCGGATGAAGTTTTAAACATGGTCTTTGACCTGTTCTGT
>CAXNJF010000278.1:0-3463 GCA_964202585.1 Trichlorobacter sp.
GTAGCTGTCAAAGATCAGCCTGAACGGAAAAACAAAGCTCTTCCAGCCGAACGGGTTCAGCAATGCTGTCCCCACGCAGAGAGCCAGTGACAATCCGTAGCTTTTGGCCCTTTGCATACCGCCACTGCGCCATGCCTCTGTATCGGTAAAAAGCAGGGCAAGGTTTCCGGCCAGGTAGATGCAGAGCAGGACAAAGCCGACGATATACCCGCCATGCAGGTTGACCCAGAACAGCATCAGCAGCGGGAGCAGCCAGAACCGGTTCTGGTTGCGCTGTTCATGGCTGTCAAGAATATGCAGCCAGAGAACAATCATCAAAAATGAAAACAGGTGCGGTCTGGCAAGCCAGTGAACCATTGTTGCGGCCATAATCAGCACTGTTGCCGCAGCAGCGCAGAGAGCGTTATTTCCCCTGGCTTTAAGCGTTCTTGCAACGGCGTAAAATGTGGTTGCCAGAATGATGGCGTACAGAACTACTACCCCGGAAAGCCCTGACAGGCGGTGCGCGATCGCCATAATCACTTCAGATAACCACTCATGTACCATCCAGGGCAGTACAGGGGTGATAAAAGAATAGGGATCGCTCAGCGGCAGGGTACAGGTGTCAAGTATGTACTCGCCCGCCCGGATATGGTAGCCGGTGTCACCATCCCCCAGCAGCCCCCTGTCCGGCACAAACGACAGGTAGAGCAGCACGGTCACAAAGAGCAGATCGGCAAGTGAAGGTATCAGGTAGCGGGGAAATCTGCTCATAGAAATCGTACCTGTTCGCCAATGCCCGGTGATATTCCGTTAAGGCTGCCTGCCGGAAGCTCCAGCACTGACGAAGCTCTACGGTAAAATGCCGTGATCCTGTTCGGGACAAGACCAGAAACAGAAGAGACCACCCGTTGCTCCTGATCCAGAAAAAGCAGATCAATCGAAAACCGCATCCCGAAGGTATGTACAGCCTTGCAGGGAACAAGCCAAAGCCCCTCCCCACGGGGCAGGGAATTTGTTCCAAGCAGCCCTTTAAGGCGGGAAAAAAACGTGTCAGCCACGGTGACTCGGGCAGCCAGTTCCTTGTCTGATGAGACCAAAACAGCCCTCACGTTTATTCCTTTTCTTTGACGAACTCTGGAAATGATATTGTTACTTTGCACGGCAACAGAGTGCGATGGTATGTTTGTAGGGGCAACAGCACGGTTTCATCGTGCTTTGCCCATGCCGTTCATAAAATCAGAGGCGGGCAAAGCAGATGAATCTTGCTTTGCCCCTACCCAATCCCTCATTTTTATGCCGTTTACAGTTTAAGGCCTGAAAATCACTTCTTTCCAAGCTTCACATAAATCAATGCCAGCTCTGTTGCAATTATCATCAGAACGATACTGTTAAAGTCGATATTCATGGTCTCACCCCCTTCCGGGCTACGTAAAAAACAGCTTCAACCTCAGCAACGCCGGGCCGATCAAGACCACAAACAGCGCTGGAAACATAAAAAATACGATCGGGAACAGCATCTTGATGGCGGTTCTGGCCGCCACCTCTTCCGCGTTCTGGCAGCGTTTGTCCCGCAGGCTGTCGGAGTGGACCCGCAAGGCCTGGGTCAGGCTGGTCCCGAACCGCTCGGTCTGGATCAGCATGGTAGCCAGCGCGCTTACATCTTCCACCATGGTGCGCCTTGCCATATCACGCAACGCCTCTGAGTTCGGCTTTCCGGCCCGGATTTCCAGCCATGCGATCCTGAACTCCTCTGCCAGCGGGTTGCCGTTAAACTGTGGCTGGTCGGTGGCCTTGATCAGGGCGGCATCAATCCCCATGCCGGCCTCAACGCAGACGATCAGCATGTCAAGGATATCCGGCAGCGTATGGAAGATATCAAGCTTGCGTGCCTTGACCCTGTTCAACAGCCAGAAGCTGGGCAGCAGATAGCCGATGATCAGCAGGGCGATTTCAAACAGCAGCAACTCACTGACCGGCAACCGCCACCCGAAGAGCAGGCCAAGCGGTATCAAAAGGCACGGCAGCAGCAGACAGAGCATGATCTTGCTCCCGATGAACACCGGCAGGCTTTCTGTTCTGTAGCCAGCCCCCTCCAGAAAGGTTGCATACTTCACCCGGTCTGCTGTACGGATCGGCATTCTGCTGCCCAGCTGCGCCAGTAACCTTTGTACCGTTGTCCCCTGCCAGAGCAGGGACGGCCTGTTTTCAGCAACAGGCTGCGGAGAGGTCAGTTCATCCAGACGTTGCTGAACAATGCTGCGCCTGATGACCAGAACATAGAGGATGCCTCCCACGCTTAAGAAGACAGAGACAAACAGTGCAAGTACGGTTAGATGCAGCATCAAGAAGCCTCAGATACGTATGTTGATGATCTTTCTGATGACAAAAAAGCCGATAACCTGCAGGGCCACTGCCCCGATCAGCATCTGCTGGCCCTGTTTTTCCCTGAACAACTGCTCTTCATATCCCGGCATCAGTACGGTCATGCCCAGAAAAGCAACCAGCGGCAATATCCCCAGAACATACCCGGAGAGTCGTCCCTGAGCGGTGATCACACTCACCTTGTGCCGGATCTTCAGCCGCTCGCGGATGGTTTCAGCCAGCTTGTCCAGCACCTCAGCCAGATTGCCGCCAACCTCATTGCTAATGCTGACCGCAGTAATGAAAAAGCGGAGGTCCAGGCTCTCAAATCTCTGAGCCATGTTGTTCAGGGTGTCGATTGTTCTCACCCCCAGCTTCTGTTGCTCAAATGCGATTCTGAAAAGTTCGCCCGCCGGATCGGCAACTTCAGTTCCCACCAGCTCGATTGCGCTGGTCATGGAATGCCCGGCCCGCAGCGAACGGGAGATCATCGACAACACTTCCGGCAGCTGGCCGGTGAATTTTTTAAGCCTTTGTTTTTCAAGCTGTTTAACCATGACGGTCAGGGCCAGCATGAGTACGATCATTGCTGCAGAGGCATAGCCAAGGCTGTCTGTGAGCAGGTATACGGCGAAAAAGCCTACCGCCATGACCAGCAGGGCATACAGGGTGAAACGGGCGGGTGATATTTTAACTCCCGAATGGTCGAGAATGCGCTCAAGCTTGCTTTCCAGCGCCATTAGCAACGGAAACCGGGCCAGCAATTGTTTGAAAGGCGATATTTCAACAATGATTTTGTCTATTTCCTCATCCTGGACAGTATGGCTGTCAGGTGGCTCGGTCATGGCTTTCAGCCTTTTTTTCAGCACGGTTGAGGGCAATTCCAGCAGCGTTGTGATGCCGAGAAAAATAGACAACACCAGCAGAAATACCGCAATGAATGTGAATGCAACCGTGAGAGGAATCATTGTTCCTCCTTATTCGAACAGGTTTGTTGGCAGCTCAAAACCTGAAAGCTTCAATCGTTCACAAAATCTGGGACGGATGCCGGTTGCCTTGAAATCACCCAGGATCTTTCCTTCTTTCACCTCTTTCTGGTCAAAGACAAAGATGTCCTGCA
>CAXNJF010000279.1:0-3452 GCA_964202585.1 Trichlorobacter sp.
TTTATACATAAAGCGGTGTTTAATCCTTTTTGACAGGTTACGTAACGTCAGAGAAATTACGCTGCTGTGTGGTATGCAAGATAATTACCCGTAGTTTAGGGGGGGTATACCAGATGCCTGTGACAGATGCCTGTCACTGCAAAAGCAGCTGTGCAAAAAAAAGCAGAAAGGTAACCAGTCTCTAAAATAGTCCAGTAATCTGACAAAGGAGAGATACTGCATTCATTAACAACCATGCAGCAGATGGTACAGTTTCGTTATCATTAAATACCGGGGGGCACTATGAAGAAAATCTGTTTTATGTTTGCTGTTTTGACGGTAATGATGTTGTCCGCCTCGCCAGCCATCGCCGGCAACAGCTGCTTGTGCTTTGGGGCAGGCTCCACGTACATGTGTGGCGGCATAGGCGGAAACTTTGGCCAAAAGCATACCCCCAGCGATCTGTAACCAGGTTGCCAGCCTTTACAAGCTATGCGGACCCTATTGTCCCATCTATCCGCTCCAACTCTTCCGCAAACTGTTCCAGATCGAGCGGCTTGGAAACATACCCGTCAAACCCTTCTTGCAGAAACTGCTCCCGGTCTCCCTGCAGGGCATGGGCCGTAATGGCAATAATCGGGATATGCCGACCGGAGCTCTGCTCCTCATCACGGATGATACGAACCGCCTCAGCCCCCCCCATCACCGGCATGGATATGTCCATCAGGATGCCGTCACAGGTACTGCTGCGCCAGATTTCCACAGCCTGCAGACCATCAGATACCACGATAACCTGATGCCCCATTCTCGTCAGCAGCGCCTTGATGGTATCGGCGTTCACCCGATCATCTTCGGCCAGCAACAGACTCAGGCTCCTGGTCATGGCCGATATCCGTTGCCTGACGGGTGCCTTGGGCAGCTCCTGCAGCTGACCATGGGTCATAAATGGCAGTTCCACAAAGAAGCTGCTCCCCTGCCCTGTAACCGATTCAGCCCAGATACGGCCTCCCATCAGGTCTGTCAGACGGCAGCAGATGGTCAGCCCCAGACCGGTGCCGCCATAGGTACGGGTGGTGGAGTTGTCAGCCTGCTCAAAGGGGGCAAAGATCCGCTTCAGCGCCTCCGGTGTAATACCGATACCGGTATCTCTGACAACAAGCCGCAGGGTAATCGTGCTCTCCTTCCGGGACACAACGCTTGCTGCTATGGAGATCGAACCGCACGTGGTAAACTTGATGGCATTTCCCAGCAGGTTAAGCAGAATCTGCTTGAAGCGCAGGGAGTCTCCCCGGATCACCTCAGGGATGTCATCAGCCAGACTGGTAGTAAGCTCCAGCCGCTTCTGGTGGACCTGCATAATCTGCGTACTGACTACCTCCTGAACCGTGTGGCGCAGTGAGAAATCGGCATATTCAAGATCAATCTTGCCGGCCTCAATCTTTGACAGGTCAAGGATATCGTTCAACAGTGACAGCAGATTTCTGGTCGAGCTTTCCAGACACTGCAGGTACTCCTGCTGCTCCTTGCTCAGTTCGGTGAACTGCATCAGCTGCACCATGCCGATGATACCGTTCATCGGGGTACGGATCTCGTGGGACATGTTGGCCAGGAACTCACTCTTGGCCCGGTTGGCAGCCTCTGCAGCCGATCTGGCCAACTCCAGCGCCTGCTCCGCATTCTTGCGGTCGGTAATGTCGTACAGAATGGCCAGAAACTCACCGGTATACTCCTGCCCAAGCGATGTCGAGGATGCAACAACCGTTCGGCTTGAACCATCCTTGCAGCAGATCCGGGCCTCCAGCGGTTCAAACGGTAGCGCTTCCTGTTGCGCACGTTCAACCCGTTCAAGCCAGGTCGTTGCGACCCAATGCCGGTATGCAGAGTCAGGGTATGCCTTCAGCCACCAATCATCCAGGGTCGGAATGTCGTCACGCGTATACCCGAAAGCCTGCGTAAAAGCCTCATTCAGAAATGATACCCGAAACTGCACATCATTCATGGCAACAGGAACCGGCATTGCACTGATAATGGCTGCAAGACGTCCTTCGCTTGCCCCCAGCGCTTCAAGGGCCTGCTGATGTCCCTCTACCTCGGACTTGAGCTGCTGGTTCAGCCGCCTGATGCTGATAAAACGCCATACCAATACCCCTCCCAGTAACAATGCAGCAGTTCCACCGATCACCAGTGCCGCCCGTTGTACGGTCCACCACGATTTTGGCTTGCCCATCCAGCGCTGGAACAGCTCAATATACTCGGGAGAACTGTGGAAGCTTTTGATTGCGGCGTTTAACTGACGCTGCAGGGCCAGATTATCGGGATGCAGCGCTATGGCCCGCCGGGACTCCAGTTCCGGCGGTTCCAGCACCCGCACCTGCTCTTCCAGACCGGCCTGTTCGGCCAGTTGTATGATGGTGTTTCTGAAGGTCAGCACCAGGTCAAGGTGCCCGGTTACCAGATCCATGAGCAGATGCTGCAGGCTTTCGTAGGCGATCAGCGTAATATCGGTACGTTCCTGCAACCTGCTGAAGGCGGTGCTGTTCTTCATAACCCCAACCCGCAGGCCGGGGGCCAGCCCCTTGGTGCGGTGGTCAGTGGCACGGACCAGATAGTTGATCGGGGCAACGTCAAGTACATCTGTAAACAGGAACAGTTTTTCCGTAGCCGGATTCATGACCCGCAGCGGAACCAGATCAGCCTGACCGCTTACTACCAGTTGGTCCACATCTTCCCAGGCCTTGGCAAAGCGGTACTCAACCGTAAGCCCGAGCCGTTGTGCCAGGGCATTGGTGATATCGACGCTCAGGCCGGCCGGGTTACCGGTTTTGGGGTCACGGAAATAGTAGGGGTCAAGATCGGGGGGGATCACTGCAATCAGATGCTGCCTGGCAGGCGATGATGCATGCAGGTCTGTTTCAGAAATCCCGGTCAGGCAGACAAACAGAAGCAGCAAGCAGATCATCGGTAGAACACGGGGCACGGGCTTACCTCCTTGCAGCACTGGATGATACGGATATCTCCTGACAGTTCAAGTGATTCACTGGCACCTGCGGCGGTTCGGGCGGGGCAGCGTATCCCGATTGACAAAACTGCAGCAGCTTCAGCAGAAGGCTGCAGATCAGGAGAGAAACAGATATTGATGGAAGCTCTGCATAACAGGGCGGCCCGCCGGACCAGGCACGTTCAGCAGGAAGTCTAGCAGATATATGCTGTTGGTCAAGGTGAGCACGATAAATACCAGCATTCACTCCAAAAAAACCCCTGTCTTGCGGTATTGGCTGCAGGATAACCGTATCACCTGCCGCTTGACAAATACCTCAGCGACTGAAAACGGTGCCCTGTTTTGTTAGCCAGCCATGTATTGCAACTACACTTGACAGTTTGTAACTAATTTGGCACCAGCCTGAAACAGACTGGTGTTTTTTTTTGTGGCATACTGAACTACCGGTTCATATCGAAACAGTTGGAGGTGCTCC
>CAXNJF010000280.1:0-3449 GCA_964202585.1 Trichlorobacter sp.
TATACCAAGGAATATGAAGGCACCGGCCTGGGCCTGGCTTTGAACAGGCATCTGGTTGAACTGCACAACGGCAGAATCTGGGTAAAAAGTGAATTCGGCAAAGGGAGCAGATTCAGCTTCACCATTCCACTCACTCAATCGGCTTACAAGAGTCATTCATCAAGCGGGACCGCAGCAGCTACCCGTTGATCACAGGAGGTAAGCACCATGCCGCACAAGATATTGATCGTTGAAGACAACAAGAACAACGCCAGCCTGTTACGAGATATTCTGACCTTTCACGGCTATGAGATTGCGGAGGCATCTGACGGTAATCTGGGGGTGAGGCTGGCCAGGGAACTGATGCCTGATCTGATCCTGATGGATATCCAGATGCCCGGTCTGGACGGGATGACCGCCGGCAGCATCCTGAAGGGGGATCCGGCCACCAGCGGGCTGAAGATTATCGCCCTGACCTCCTTTGCCATGCGGGGGGACCGGGACAAATTTCTGGCAGCCGGATTTGACGGTTACCTCTCCAAACCGATCAACACCCGTGAACTGCCCGATCTGGTGAAACAGTGGCTGAATGGCGAGGCATAACCATGAACCGGCAGATAACCAGAATCCTGTGCGTGGATGACGAACCGCTCAATCTCAGCCTTTTGGAGGCGATGCTGTTACCACGGGGCTATGAGGTGATACCAGCGGCAAGCGGCTCGGAGGCGTTGGAGCTGATCAGGACCGAACGGGTTGATATCTGTCTTCTGGATGTGATGATGCCAGGTATGGACGGGTTTGAGGTCTGCCGCCGGATCAAATCCAAGGAAGAGTATGCCACTATTCCGGTCATCTTGATCACCGCTTTTGCTGCGCTGGAAAATCGTATCCAGGGGATTGAGGCCGGGGCTGAAGATTTTATCTCCAAGCCGTTTAATGCTACCGAGGTACTGGCCAGGATAACGATGCTGCTGCAGGTAAAGGAGCTGAGTGATCAACTTAAAAACGCCAGATTGGTAGCAGAAAAAGCCAATCTGGCAAAATCTGAATTCCTTTCCAGTATGAGCCATGAGCTGCGCAGCCCCTTGAATGCGATTCTTGGATTCACCCAGTTGATGGAGACCGATTCCACGCCGCCGACCCCCTCCCAGAAAGAAAGTATTTCCCATATTTTGCGGGCTGGCTGGCATTTGCTGGCACTGATTAACGAGATTCTTGATCTTGCAAAGATCGAGTCCAGGCAGGTGTCATTAGTGGAAGAACCGGTGTCGCTGGGGGAAATCATGCGTGAATGCAAGGCGATGATTGAACCACAAGCCCAACAGCAGGGCATCTGTATCAGCTACCCTTTGTTTGATCTACCCTATTTTGTTCTGGCTGATCGAACCAGACTGAAACAGGTTCTGGTCAATCTGCTTTCCAATGCGGTCAAATATAATTCCCCGCAGGGGGCAGTCGAGGTGAAATGCACAGAGAGCACACCGGGGCGGATCTGCATCAGCATCAGGGATACCGGCTCAGGCCTGAGTCCGGAACAGCTGACGCAGCTTTTTCAGCCGTTCAATCGCCTTGGGCAGGAGGCTGGCACGGTGGAAGGTACCGGTATCGGCTTGGTGGTGACCAAGCAGCTGGTGGAGCTGATGGGGGGTAAAATCGGCGTAGAAAGCACTGTTGGTGCAGGAAGCGTCTTCTGGTTTGAGCTGATTTCCGTTGCCGGGCCTGTTCTGACTGTTGATGCAAGCGATACGGCACCATCTGCCGGGACCGATCAGGCGCGCGGAGCCCGGCTCTACACCCTGCTCTATATTGAAGATATTCCGGCTAACCTGGCACTGGTTGAACAGATCATTGCGCGACATCCCGATATCCGGCTCTTGACCGCCCTGAACGGGATCAGCGGCATTGAAACGGCACGTAGTTCCCTGCCGGATGTGATCCTGACAGACATTAACCTGCCTGACATAAGCGGCTATGAAGTCTTGAAAACACTGGGCTCAGACACGGCCACAGCTCACATCCCGGTGATCGCCATCAGCGCAAATGCGATGCCGGTTGATATTCAGAATGGACTGAATGCAGGGTTTTTCAGGTACATAACCAAGCCTATCAAGGTAGATGAATTTATGCTTGTGCTTGATTTTGCCTGTGAATACTCAGATCAGCACACAGGGCAGCAGCCAGCGTACCGGGAGGAATTTCATTGATCAATCCTGCTGAAATTCTGAAAGCCGGGATTCTGATCGTAGATGATGAGGAGCCCAATATTATTTTGCTTGAGCGGACGTTGCGTGGTGCCGGATATACATCCGTCAGCTCCACCATGAACCCGGACAAGGTCTGTGAGCTTTATCGCACCAATCGCTATGACCTGATCCTGCTTGATATCAGGATGCCCGGTATGGATGGCTTCCAGGTAATGGCATGCCTGAAGGAACGAGAGCCGGATGACTACCCTTCGGTGCTGGTCATCACCGCCGAACCGGGCCACAAGCAACGTGCCCTGCAGGCAGGCGCAAAGGATTTTGTTGCCAAACCGTTTGAGCTGATCGAGGTCTTAACCCGCGTCCATAACATGCTGGAAGCACGTTTGCTGCAGAAGGAGATTGAAGACCATAAAGAGGATAATCCGGCGCTGTCAAACGTCATGCAGCGCAACATTCGCAAGATTATCCATCTACGGATGAAGTCGGCCCGTGAGCAAGGTTTGCAGGATCGGATCGCCAACTGGATGACCACTTTTTCAGGCAGTATGGTTTTCTTCTATCTGCATATCGCCTGGTTTTCAGTCTGGTTTCTGCTGAATACCGGCCATCTGGGTCTGGCTCCGTTTGACCCCTACCCCTACGGATTTCTGACCATGGTTGTGTCACTGGAAGCGATCTTTCTGGCAACCTTTGTACTGATCAGCCAGAACCTTTTGGCCAAAGAGTCCGAGCGTCTGGCTGACCTTGGGCTGCACACCGGACTGTTGACCGAACATGAACTGACCAGGGCCTTACAGATGCTGCGGGCCATTCAACACAAAATGGGTATCAGCAACGATGATGACAGTGATCTGGCAGATGCAGACCTTGCAATGGAAACCAGGCCTGAAGATGTACTGTCTGAAATTGAGCGGCTGCATCGGCGCGAGGTCGGTGTCCAGCGCAATGGCAGAAAAGGAAGCACCAGCTGAACAATAAGGAATAGCCATGACCAAACAGATAATCAGAATCCTGTGCGTAGATGACGAACCGCTTAATCTCAGCCTGCTGGAGGCGATGCTGATCCCCAGGGGATATGAGGTGATACCAGCGATATATGGGCTGGAAGCGCTGCAGAAGATCCGAACCATGCGGATAGATATCTGTCTTCTGGATCTGATGATGCCGATCATGGATGGCTTCGAGGTCTGTCGCCGGATCAAGGCTGATGAGCATCACAGCAGTATCCCGGTCATCATGATTACCGCTTTAAGCGATATGGAAAAT
>CAXNJF010000281.1:0-3441 GCA_964202585.1 Trichlorobacter sp.
ATGACTACCTGACCAAGCCGGTGAAGCCGGAGTTCTTGCGGTCCGTCATTAACAAGTATCATACGGGATAAGCGATGCCCTTACACCGGACAGTCTGCACGATTATTGATCTGCCACAGACACAGACCCACAGCTTTTTTATCTGGAAATTTTATGAATCTTTGTGAGCAAACCGCTAGCGTACCTGTTCTGCTGGTTGATGACCGTCCGGAAAATCTGCTGTCACTGGAGGCGTTGCTGGGTGGCAAGCAGTATGAACTGGTACGGGCGCTTTCAGGCAATGAGGCCCTGCGGCTGACCTTGAAACATGACTTTGCCCTGGTGCTGCTTGATGTGCAGATGCCCGAAATGGATGGTTTTGAAACAGCCGAGCTGATGCGCTTAAATCCCAAAACCCGCCATATCCCTATTATTTTCGTAACAGCCGGCATGAAATCGCTTCAGTTTCAGTTTAAGGGGTATGACACCGGGGCTGTTGACTACCTGCTGAAACCGATTGAACCGGTTTTTTTGCAGAGCAAGGTCAAAGTCTTTGCCGAACTGTACCGGCAGCGCTGTGAGCTGGAACGACACAAGCACCACCTTGAAGCGCTGGTTGACCAGAAGACCGCAGAACTGCAGCAGATAGCAAACGATTTACAAACATCCCTGGCCCTGTCAAATGATGCTGAATACGAAATCTGTGTCCGACTGGGCCGTGCTGCCGAGTTTCGTGATCTTGAAACCGGACAACATACCCGCAGGATCAGTGAAATGGCTGCTGCCCTGGCAGAACTGGCCGGGCTTGCACCTGCTTTGGTCAAACTGATCCGTTTTGCTTCACCGCTCCACGATGTAGGCAAGGTAGGGATACCTGACCAGATTCTGTTGAAGCCCGGCAAGCTGGATGAACAGGAAATGGAAACCATCCGTCTGCACACCATCCTTGGAGGCAGACTGTTGGCTGAAGCCGGTCACTTTCCTGCGTTGAAGCTGGGGCGGATAATAGCCCTGCAGCACCATGAAAAATGGGATGGCAGCGGTTATCCGAGCGGATTAAGCGGTGAGGATATTGCCCTTGAGGCCCGGATTGTAACCATTGTTGATATCTTTGATGCCCTGCTGTCGGAACGTCCCTACAAGAAGGGATTCCCTTTGGAAAAGGCGGTCGAGATCTTGCAGGAAGGTAACGGTTCCTTCTTTGATCCCCGTCTGTTGCAGCTGTTTCTGGATAACCTGCAGACGTTTGTTGCAATCCGAAACCGGCTGCAAGATCAGGCGCAGGATCTGGCGCTTGCCTGGCAACTTGTACCCAAAAGTTCCCTGAACGGGTAACGGGAGAATGTATGCAGAAAACCAATCATGATACAACGATTCTGCTGGTTGATGATGACAAACTCTGCCTGGAAATGCTGGGGGTGATCCTCAAGCCTCTGGAGTGCCGTTTACTATTTGTAAACAGTGGTGAAAAGGCACTTGCACTCCTCAAGACTGAACCGAAAGTCAATATGGTTCTGCTTGATTTGCAGATGCCTGATATGGACGGTCTGGAGGTTCTCCAACGGATCAGGCACGGCTACCCTGACAAGCGGATTCCGGTTATGATCATCACCTCTGATCATGAAAAACTGGTGACGTCTTTCAGTATGGGCGCTGACGACTTTGTCACCAAGCCGTTCAATCCTGATGAAATCCAGTTGCGTGTCACCAACCTGCTGCATTCTCACTGGACCGCAGAAGCGGCCATCAGAGCAAAGAACGAATTTTTGACCAACATGAGCCATGAGATCAGAACACCGATGAACGGTATTCTGGGTATGCTCCAGTTGCTTGCCATGACCGACCTGACAGACGAGCAGACGGAGTATCTGGAATCCGTAGAGATATCCTCAAGCCGTTTACTGGAACTGCTTGATAACATCCTCAACATCTCGCGGCTTGAAGCAGAACGGATGACCGTTACGCCAACCCGTTTCAGCCTGCGGCAGTGCATTGAAAACGCACTGGGCCTGGTTGCACTCAAAACCGCCAGTAAACAGCTTTCAATCAACATCGAACTCTCATCCGGACTGCCTGAACAGATTATTGCGGATAGCCAGCACCTTCTGCAGATACTCGGCCATGTGTTAGGCAATGCCGCCAAATTTACCGAGCATGGCGCTATCACCATCAGTGCAGATGCTGAAGAACAACACGGCAGCGGTATCTCAATACACATCAAAGTGATTGACACCGGCGTCGGCATAGCTCCGGATGCCATGCACCGCATATTCGATCTGTTCAGTCAGGCTGACGGATCAGCGGTTCGACGCTTTGAAGGGGCTGGACTCGGGCTGACAATCAGCCGAAAACTGATCGAACAGATGGGCGGCAGCATCGCCGCTGAAAGTTCACCTGGCCACGGGACCACTATCCATCTCCGCTTCCCCGCAATTATTCCTCCTGAATACTATACAAAAGCAGCCGCTGTCACGATCACCAACCAGCTGATGGCGCTTACCATCCTGCTGGCCGAAGACAATTTCATCAACTGTCGGGTTGCAACTGATCTGCTGCAAGATCAGGGACATAAGGTTGTTGTAGCGGTTAACGGCAAGGAAGCCATGCAGGCCTGGGAATCAAGACCAGTTGATCTGATTCTGATGGACATTGAAATGCCGATCATGAGCGGTAGTGAGGTGACCGGGCTGATTCGGCAACATGAAAAGGAGTCGGGCAAGCATATTCCTATCATTGCACTGACCGCCCACGCAATGAGAGGCGATCAGAAACGTTTTCTGGCTGAAGGTTTTGACGGCTATATTGCCAAGCCGTTCAGAAAGGAAGACCTTGCCTCTGAAATGTGGCGGGTCATGGAAACAAACTGCATCCCGTAGGGTATTCACCTGATTGTTAGTATACAGATCATACGCTATACAGCATACAGGCTTAGTTACTCGTATCTGACAATCCCATTTCAAGCTGTTTAAGGAGACCCCCATGGCAACCATCAGATCCAAAATAATCATCAATGTTATCATTCTGCTGCTCACCATCATCGGCATTGTCGGCTTTAATTATTTTGATCTCAGCACACTCAGACACCTGCAGGATGAAGGGGCACAACGGGCAAGGGATGCCGTACAGGCCAAAGAGGCCTCTATGGGTGGAGTCCTGCTGTACCAGATTATTGCGGATGCGGTCATAAACCGCGATCTGGCAGAAACAAACAAGGACTGGGCCGAAAAAAAGGCGGTTGTCCTGAAAGAGATTGATGCCGTCATCAAGGCTGCCGACACCCCGGAAGAGAAAAAACTGGGAGAAGAGGTAAAGGCTGCTGCCAATGAGCTGACTGGATTGTTTGAGACAAAGATGCTTCCGCTTCTGAAGAGTGCCGAGGGGATAACCGCTGAGGTAAAAGAGCTTGACGGCAAGATTGATGACCAGGCTGCCAAAATAGAAGTCGGCATGGACAAGATTGTT
>CAXNJF010000282.1:0-3436 GCA_964202585.1 Trichlorobacter sp.
CCCCTGCCCCTTGCCCCTTGCCCCTGTAGTTCCGTCACGCCTGGATATCCACCGGTTTTTGCGGGTCTTCAGTCAGCTCAACCGTTTCTTGAGGCGGCTCCGGCTTTTTGCCGGTGCAATCCGGTCCGTTGCCGGCTATGATGTCATCCACCTCGTTGCCGGTCAGATTTTCTTTTTCGATCAGACACAGGGAAAGTCTGTGCAGGCTGCCCTCATTATCCCGCAGGATGGTGATGGCACGGGTGTAACTTTCGTCCACAATCCTCTTGATCTCTTCATCAATCTTGATCGCGGTCTCCTCACTGAAGTTCTTGTGCATAGCCATATCCCGGCCAAGGAAGATCGACTCATCCTTCTTGCCCAGAGAAACCGGCCCCATCAGATCACTCATACCCCATTCGCAGACCATCTTGCGGGCCATATCCGTGGCACGCTCAATATCGTTGCCGGCCCCGGTGGTAAAGGTTTTAAAGATCAGTTCTTCTGCAGCGCGGCCACCCATCAGCACAGCAATACGCCCCAGCAGTGATTCGCGGTTATAACTGTGCTTGTCTTCAATCGGTAACTGCATGGTGACACCCAGGGCACGACCGCGTGGGATAATCGAGACTTTGTGGATCGGATCACTGCCCGGCACCATCTTGGCCACCAGGGTGTGACCGGCTTCATGATAGGCGGTGCTTTTCTTTTCTTCATCGGAGATAACCATACTGCGACGTTCAGCCCCCATCAGCACCTTGTCCTTGGCTGCATCAAAATCCTGCGGATCCACCGACGTCTTGTCATGACGGGCAGCCAGCAGAGCAGCCTCATTCACCAGGTTTGCCAGATCAGCACCGGAAAAACCGGGGGTACCACGGGCAATCACAGCCAGATCGACCTCGGGGGTCAGCGGTACCTTCTTGGCGTGAACCAACAGGATCTGCTCACGTCCCTTGACATCCGGGCGGGGCACCACCACCTGACGGTCAAAGCGACCGGGACGCAGCAGGGCCGGATCAAGCACATCCGGGCGGTTGGTGGCTGCAATCAGGATCACTCCTTCGTTTGATTCAAAGCCGTCCATCTCAACCAGAAGCTGGTTCAGAGTCTGCTCCCGCTCGTCATGACCTCCTCCCAGTCCTGCGCCACGATGACGGCCAACAGCATCGATCTCGTCAATAAATATGATACAGGGGGCGCTTTTCTTGCCCTGCAGGAACAGGTCACGAACCCGGCTGGCACCAACGCCGACGAACATCTCCACAAAGTCGGAACCGGATATGGAGAAAAACGGCACTCCTGCTTCACCGGCCACTGCCCGTGCCAACAAGGTTTTGCCGGTACCAGGAGGGCCTACCAGCAGCACCCCTTTAGGAATTTTGCCCCCCAGGGCGGTGAATTTCTTTGGCTCTTTCAGAAACGCTATGATCTCTTGAAGCTCTTCCTTGGCTTCTTCAATACCGGCCACATCTTCAAAGGTGATCTTGCCCTGGGCCTCGGTTAGCAGTTTGGCCCGGCTCTTGCCAAAGGACATGGCCTTGCCGCCCCCCATCTGCATCTGACGCATAAAGAAGATCCAGATCCCCACCAGCAACAGCAGCGGGAACCAGGAAATAAAGATCGAGAACCAGGAGAAACGCTCTTCTTCAGGTTTGGCCTGAATGGAGATCTTTTTTTCCAGCAGTTTTTCAGTAAGGTCGGCGTCAAAGGTAGGTTTGTAGCTACGGAACGCCTTTTCCTTGCCGTCCTTATCCACGTATTTGCCGGTCAGGTCATTGCCTTGCAGGATCACTGACTTTATCCGGTTATCGTCAATTTGGGCCATAAATTCACTGAAACCGAGCCGGTCCTCGACAACCCTCGGCTTCTGAAACATGTTGAACAGCATGATCATCATCAGGCTGATAACCAGCCACAGGGCGAGATTTTTATAAAACTGGTTCAAGAGTTAATCCTCCACGGTTAGAACAGACGATATGTTGGTTTGACTTAAATGGAAAAAAATTAGCATACTTTATGTTTCGACGACAAGGTTTTTAAGAATACAGACAAAGCAGGTCAAGGAAAAAGTGGCAGTTTCTCCGTACCGGAAAGCGTTATACGCAGAGCCGATTTCAGGCCTGACGGGACTAACGCGTGCCGGGAACGACGGATTCCGGCCAGCCAAAGGGGCGCTCCACCACATTCTATAAGCGGCAGGGATCGGCGCAGGTAGTGGGGAATCTTCAGGTCTGTGACGATATCCTGAACGGCTCGACTGCCATTCATCCCCAGCAGTTCCATCCGTTCACCAGGAACAATCGGGCGTATCCGCCAGGGAAAGGGAGCCTGCCCAGGGTCTACCCAGGTTGTTGTCGGGACAATATGCTGCCATGAATCAGGGACCGGAGCTTGATCAAAAAGCAGTACCAGGCCATTGCCAAGGTCATATCTGCCAGGACCGTTAACACTACAGGTGACTGGCTGGGAGATCTGGAGCTGCTGCTTGGGTGCAAGCAGCAGATGCTCCGCAGTTAAAACAGCAACCAGTCTGCGGGGCAGATCCAGCTGATCTCCGGTTGTCCCCTTACGCAGGCAGCCATCCAGCAGCATAAAATGCAGGCGCTCAAACCGCTTCAGATCGCCCAGTACCGCTGCTGCTGCTCTTCTGTACAACCTCAGCCGCTGCGCTTCAGGGTGCAGCGCAAGAGCGGTCCTGGACAGGGCGCACCAGCCTGTCCCCAAGGTGGCTATCCGGTTGAAGTGCTCACCGGTACTTTCGGCCAGCAACGCCTCGTCTTCTCCAATCATCCGGGCTGTCACCGCCAGTCGCCCGGAAATACCGGGGCTGTAGTCTGCTAAAAGTGGCAGCAATTCATGACGGATCCGGTTGCGCAGAAAGCGGTGATCCTGATTACTGGCATCCTCCCGGAAGGTGAGCTGCTTTTCGGCAAGCCAGGCACGTAACTCCTGACGGGATAATGCAAGCAGAGGACGGATGATTCCAACCTGGTTGAGTGGGGCCATCGCAGAAAGTCCGGTTGTTCCGGCCCCCCGCAACAATCTGAGCAAAAACGTTTCGGCCTGGTCATCGGCATGGTGAGCTACAGCTGCAGCTACGGCATCATACTGCGTTCTCAGCTCTTCAAAAAACGTGTAACGGGCCTTGCGCCCTGCCTCTTCCAGTGACAATCGCCACTGTCCGGCACGTCGTTTCACATCACTACGGCGCACTTCACAGGGCAGACCGTAGCCTGTTGCCAGTTCACGTACAAAGCGTTCGTCTGCATCGCTTTCCTCTCCACGCAGCAGGTGGTTCAGGTGAGCAACGACCAGTTTCAGGGGAAATTCCGGCAGGGAGCACAAAAGATGTAACAGCGCCACAGAATCGGCTCCCCCTGATACCGCCACAATCAGGCGATCATCACGACGGCACAGATTGAACTGATGCATGGCCTGCAGCACCCTCTCAGGG